>NZ_JAWQUO010000044.1:0-38807 GCF_033446605.1 Iodobacter sp. CM08
CAGCCCCTTTTGCATCTGGATTGGGTTGATTGCCATGACGACCACTCCAAAAAAGAACGTTCGTTCACCTTAGGCCTTTTAGGTGGTTTGAGCAAGGAGGTTGAGCAAGAGACATAATCAGGAACATCTATCGGTGAAGACGTGTTTGTAGCGATTGGGGAAGATATGCAGCTGGTCGGTTTTGTCTCGGTTTGGATGGCTGAGCCATTTATCCACCATCTCTACATTAATCCCAGTCATCAGCGCTTTGGCGTTGGCCGGGCGTTATTAACCGCAGTGCAGCAATGGCTGCCCTTGCCATGGCAACTCAAGTGTTTAATCAAAAACACAGCCGCTTTAAATTTCTATTTATCACAAGGCTGGGTAGCCGTAGACTCAGGCGAAAGTGAAGATGGGAAATTTATCACCTTACAATTAAAACGCGGCTAACAACGCGCCGCGATAATTCGTACTTGGGCGGTTTTACCACACCCAGCACATAGCAAATGACCACAGCGCTATTACCGCTTAAAATATACCCACTTGAAAATTACTAAAAACGTCATATTTTAGTAATATAAGCAGGTGGATTAATCATCGGCCAAGCCAAATCCACGTCGCAATATGGCCTCTCTGGGAAAAATTAATAGAGGAATAGCTATGAAAAACGCATACACCTCTTGGATCTTGCTTGCAGCAGGCATTGCTACGGTAGGGGTGATCATCCATTTAGCCGCAATTGTGGGTGGGCCTGCTTGGTATGCTTTTTTTGGTGCGCCGCCAAAAATCGTGGCTTCTGCCCGTGATGGCACATGGCTAGCCCCTATCAGCGCGGCACTGATTGCATTTTTAATGGCTATTTGTGCCCTCTACGCCTGCTCGGGCGCTGGAGTGATACGCCGCCTGCCCCTACTGCGCACCGGCTTATTTTGCATTGCCGCAATTTGCCTTATTCGGGGCGTGGTTCTCATTCCCTTTGCCATCTTGCACCCAGTGCTACTCAATCCCTTTGAGATTATTGCCTCCCTCATTTGGGCAACGGCGGGCTTTGGTTTTGCATTGGGTTTTTACGCCCAGCAGCAGGCAAAACGAAAGGCTGATTGATGTAAAAGGCATTGAAACGTGGTAGCCACTGACGGCATTTAGCCTAAGTGGACGAACGATTACGGAGATTGCTAAAGCTTATATAGACTAGATATCACTCCCCAATTAACGAGGTAAGCCCATGCCTAAAGTCGATTTTAAACAGCAGTTAAAACATCTCTATCAGCCTTCTGCCAAAGAGGTGGTAGAAGTAGATGTGCCCTCATTTAATTATTTGATGATTGATGGCAAAGGGGATCCTAATTCTTCTATTGCCTATTCGCAGGCAGTAGAGGCGCTGTTTTCTGTGGCTTACACCGCCAAATTTATGCTCAAAAAAGGGCCTCAGGCACTCGATTACGCAGTAATGCCACTTGAGGGGCTGTGGTGGGCAGAGGATATGGCTGATTTTATTGCCCGCAATAAAGCGCAATGGCAATGGACCATGATGATTATGCAGCCCGCTTTTCTTGAACAAGAATTAATGACAGCGGCCATTGCCGAAGTGCAAAAAAAGAAAAATCTCCCTGCACTCCCCTTATTACGCTTTGAATCTTTTACCGAAGGGCGCTGCGCCCAAATTTTGCATATTGGCCCGTTTGATCAAGAAGGCCCAACGATTGAACGCCTGCATGATTTTATTGATTCCCGTGCCAGCCGGGCCGGTAAACATCATGAAATTTACCTGAGCGATATTCGGCGCGCCAATCCGCAAAATTGGAAAACAATCATTCGGCATCCAATAGCGAATCACTCAGAGCCTTCCTCATTGTTTTTAGCCAAATAAAAGGGGAAGCCTGCGCTTCCCATTTTATTTAAGCCCTTATAAAGGCTTGATATTTAACTTAGCAAATAAGTTTTTATCACGGCTCACATCTGGGTTGCCAGTGGTGAGTAATTTATCGCCATAGAAAATAGAATTGGCACCGGCCATAAAGCACAGCGCTTGCATAGCTTCAGGCATTTGCTGGCGGCCTGCGGAGAGGCGCACAAAGGATTTTGGCATGGTGATGCGGGCCACGGCGATCATGCGCACGAATTCGGTCCAGTCGATGGCTTCACCCTCTTCTAGTGGTGTGCCTTCAATCTTCACCAAATTATTAATGGGCACAGAATCAGGCTGTGGCGCTAGATTAGCCAGCTGAGCGATCAAGCCCACGCGGTCTAGCCTTGTTTCACCCAAGCCCACAATACCGCCACTACAGACATTCAAACCCGCCTTACGCACCTTGCCCAGAGTATCCAAGCGATCTTGGTAACTGTGGCTCGTCACCACATTGGCGTAGTTTTCTGGCGAGGTATCTAGGTTGTGGTTGTAATAATCGAGGCCAGAATCACGTAGCTCTTCGGCTTGGCCTTCTTTCAACATACCAAAAGTGGCGCAGGTTTCTAAGCCTAGCGCTTTCACGCCAGCAATCATTTTCTTCACTTCAACTAAATCTTTGGTCTTAGGGCCACGCCATGCTGCGCCCATACAGAAGCGCGATGCGCCGTTTTCTTTGGCAATGCGGGCCACATCGATCACTTCATCGGCGTTCATCAACACTTCTTTTTCTAAGCCGGTATCGTAGCGAGCCGATTGCGAGCAGTAGCCACAGTCTTCTGAACAGCCGCCGGTTTTTACCGATAGCAGAGTAGAAAGTTGTACTTTATTGGCATCAAAGTGCTGGCGATGTACGGTTTGCGCCTGAAACACCAAATCATTAAAAGGCAGCTCAAAAAGGGCCGCCACAGTATCCAGCGAGTAAGCACCGCTTTCTGGATGAGGTGTAGCGCGTTTAAATTCAATGGTTTGAGGCGAAGTCATGAGCATAGACATCCAGAAAGTAGCCTTGAAATTCCAGCAATTTTCAAAGCAAAAGGCATAATCAAAGAGCGATTGTCTAAAGCGGAGGCGAAGTTGTCAAATTTTATATCTAATTTTTTGAACAACTGTGCGCCACCCTGTAGCTGTGTGCTGTGCGCAGCCAGCTGTAAAAGCAGCGCACTTTGCCCCGCTTGCCTTGAGAAACTGCCTTTTTTAAACGCTGAGCTTTGCCCGCAATGCGCCCTTCCCTCCAATAATAATGGCTTATGCGGCGCCTGCTTAAGCCATCCACCCGCTTTTGATTTTAGTTACGCGGCACTGATCTATACCCCACCCATTACCGAGCTAATCATTGCAGCTAAGTTCTCTGGGCAATGGTCATTGCTGCCTACGCTAGGGCAATTGCTTTTGCAGCGGGTGCAAGCTGCACCTAGGCCAGACTTTATCTTGCCGATGCCATTACACCCCACCCGTCTGGCTGAGCGCGGCTATAACCAAGCTTTTGAATTAGCTATTCCTATTTCACGGCAATTACAGCGCCCTATTCAGTTTTATTTAGAGCGCAAAATCAATACTGAACACCAAGCGCGCTTATCCCAAGCCGATCGACATATAAATATGCGGCAAGCGTTTTATACCCAGCACAATTTAGCAGGCAAACATATTGCGATTGTGGATGACGTGATGACATCAGGCTCTAGCCTACACGCCGCCGCCAAGTGTTTAAAACAAGCGGGCGCGGCACGGGTTGATGCGTGGGTTTTGGCGAGGGCTTTGTGAGCGAAGCAAGACATCTCACCGCCCATAAAAAGCACGTTAGGGGCGCTGCTTGCCACACCCTATTGGCTAGAATAGGCACAGCAAAGCACATCTGAAAACGCCACCTTTTTGGCCAGCACATCACCTCAGCAACTTAAGCCTCTATAATTTTCTCGCCGCACTCACCACAAAACAAGCCCTCGGGCAGAGTGGCTGAACCACATTTGCTACAAAACTTAGGCCGTTTTGATGCAGGAGCGGCATCCGCTACCGCCGTATTAATCAAGACGCCATCTCCCAGCGGAATCGCCATCACCTCTGACGCATCTGGCAATGCAGCCGCCTGATTAAATTGGCCTAGCACGGCATGACGTTGCTGATCTGCCTGCGCCTTAGGCGCTAAAATAATCGCCTGATCGTGAGCAAATTTCTTGAAGTGGCGCAATAGCTGCTCGGCCCGCTCTGCATTACCCGCCAAAGACAAAGCATAGCGTTGGCTGCCATTTTGAAAAGTTACACTCGTTAACTCGGTAAGCCATAAACGAAAGGTCATTGATTCAATTTGCACCACATGGCTATTAGTTTTAATTGAATCTTTTAACACATTGCCATGATCCAGTTGAGCCGTTACATAATGGCCACTCATTTCAATGCTAATTAATTGAGATTTAAATTCAAAACGCTGCCAAAGTTGATGCGCAGAGCAAATTGCATACATTCCCAGAGCAAAAAATACCGCACCATAAGTCAATAAATTCGCATTAAACGTGCTAGCTGTCACGCTTAATATTTGCATGCCACTTAAGGTAAGAAAAACGGTGGCTAATAATATAAAAGAAGCACCAATCACATCCAGCAAGAGCAAGGGCTGTAGCCGTGGCGAGGCCAATGCGCTGGCAAATGAAACCGCTGTGGCATCAATAGGTAAAGGCTGGGTTTCTTCTAAAGCCTCAGCATAAAATTTACCTGATTTTTCATTTAAATCGATATGTGGCTCAAGCCGAGAATAGGTGCGATTTGGAATACTTTCTTGCCAATTATTTTGCATCTCACGCGCAAATTCTTCTAGTGCCAAACCGGGGTGGCAGTTAATGCTCCAAGTGTCTTGTTTATTACTGACCACGGTATTAGGTGGCTGCTTTACATTACGCAGCAGTGCTAGATAAAACACACCATATACAGCCAAGGCCAGCACAATCAACACAAATACTTGAGGAAAGGGATCGAGCCACGCCACATTAGGCAGCTTAGGGGCCAGCTTTAGCAATAATACGGGGCCAAGAATAGCCAGCACCAACATCAAGACTAAGCGCGATGGACTAAGCGTTTGCTCCGCGTCACGCAAGGATAAGCCAAGTGCGTTATTAACTGGCGCAAGCAGCAGCCAAATCACATAGCCCATAAAAGCCACGCCAATCCAATCCGCAAAATGCTGCCATTCTGGCCCGTGCGCCTTGCCCCCCACCAAGCTTAAAGTCAGGGCAGCAAGCACCAATAGCAAGGTAATGCCCTTTTTAAAGTGCAGCAGAGCTAAATTACGGATGCGTTCAGGCGCAAATGTAAGATTAGGCACGATAGAGTGCAATAAAGTACTTAACGCCCCCTGTGGCTCTTGATAAACCAAAGCCTGCTGGCGCAGCACTTCACGTAAGCTATCAGAAGCTGGCGATTTGCCTTGCATACCATTAGGCACATCATCAGCAAGGCTGATTGGACGACCACGGCCAAAGAAAAACCGCAGTTGCCGCATCGCCCAGCCCAATAAAGACACGCCCGCCCCCAGCATCGCCACCGCCAGCAGCACCGCAGCTAGCTTGTAGTAGATGGTTTCGGCAGCAATGGCTTGCTTTACCATCAATAGCAGCAGCAAACCTGCGATCAGTAATACTGAACCACATAGCAGCAAAAAAATGTTTTCTAATCGCATTGGATTAGGAAGGTTAAATTTATTACTATCACTACCATAATCAAACGACATAGCGCCTTGCCCCTGTATTACTGTTTATTTTTCTGCGGCGATTCTAACAAGATTGCTCGTAGCGGGCATAGATTGATTCAGCAATTACTGCCGCCCAAAGCCCACCTCAATAACTGAAACTACTTAGTTCATTCCAAAATATAATAAACCAAGGTCTTGCTATTTTTAATTTTAAAAATAAGTTCCAATTAAACAGCGTAAATTATTACAGTGATAATCGTGAAATAGTGACGTGTATATTAGCCTTTAGCTAGATAAGATGACGATAACATTGATAATGACATGGGCCTGCACACAGACCCATGCGTCACAAAGAGGAAGCTTCATGACCAGCACAACCATCAACCCACGCGAAATTCGTCAACAACTCGGATTGAATCAACAAGAGTTTTGGAGCCGCATTGGTGTCACGCAAAGTGGTGGCTCACGCTATGAAAGTGGCCGCAATATGCCACGCCCCGTTCGTGAACTATTGCGCGTGGTGCATGTAGAGCAAATTGATTTAGCCCGAATCAATCGCGAAGACTACCAAGTCATTCAGCATTTGCGTGAAGAGCGCACCGAGCTATACGACACATTGCGGGCCGCTGCCGCAGCGCATGAAGAAGACGCACCTGTGCGCCCTAAACATGCCCACAGCCATTTACAGGCTTAATTTCACTTCCAGCCCAAGCCCAGTGATACGCTGGGCTAATTTTTGCATCCAATCTACTGGCGCGGCTTTCAGCCTATCTGCCTCTGGCTGCATCGATGGCCTAGCCAAGCCATATAGCAGTACCCCTTCTAGCTTTACACCCGCCTGCAGATTGCTTTGCAAAAACTCCAAATAAGCACTGATTGTTTGCTCATCAGGTAATGCACCATCCATCTCAAACATGCAGGTTTGAATCCAAGTTGGGCAATGTTTAGCCGCCAGCTGTAAACGCCGCGTCACTTGCGCACGTTTGAGCTGCACTTGGTTAACCGGCGCAAAACCATCGACTGGGGCACGATCTAACTTAAACCACACCTCACCACCCAAATCACGCATCAGCGCAATACCCACCTGAACTTGCTGACGATCTAACTGACTACCATTACTAATCAACACCAACTTGATTTTACCGATCAAATCAAATGCCTTCAGCACACCCGCCACCCGCTCTACACAGGCCAAAAACTGCAAGCTACTGGTTGGCTCACCATTACCTGAAAAAGCCACATCGTTTAAGCGGCGAGCATCAGCGGGTACTCGCGTTTGCATAAAATCACCATGCACAATCTCGTTCAGCAAGCCGCGTAATTCAGACTCAAGCAAATCTAAATCTATTTGCGGTGCACCACCACGGATCAAGTCAGGAACCTGACAATAGACACAGCGCCAATTGCAGGCATTATTGGGGTTTAAATTAATCCCCACCGACACCCCGCCTGCACGACGTGAAACCACAGGGTAAACGTAAACACAGCCGGCACTATCCCGGCTGTGGTCAATCACCTGTAAAACCTTACTTACATTACTAGCCATTCAACATCACTCTCACTCAAACTTGGGCATACGTCTCTGGCTATTTTTCAGCGGGCTTGGCTCTCACCAATAACACCGGCACAGGGGTGCAATGCACCACGCCTTCAGCAACACTGCCCATCAATAAATGAGTTAATCCACCATAACCGTGGGTTCCCATCACAATTAATTCTGCCGACCAACTTTCAGCCTCTTTTACAATCGCCTGCGCTAAATTGCCGCCCCATGATTCTAGTAAATTAGTTTCCACCTCAATACCATCCGCCGTCAGGCCCTCGGCTAATTCAGCCAATAATTTTTCACCGGATTGGCGTAAAGCATTTTGCAATTGAGGAACATCTAAAAACTCATTAGCACTCCAAGCAAACTGAGCCAAATCAACCACATGTACCAATTTAACTTTAGCGCACTGCTCTCCAGCAAAACGTCGGCCCTCTATAATAGCCGCAGCGCTGGTATCACTATTATCAACAGGAACTAAAATTCGCTTATACATAGTCGTCTCCCTTTATTAAAACATAGATACAATAAGATTAGTTTAACAGCAAGCGGTGTTGCCTTGTATAAAGCTTCAGCATACACTCGTTGCGATATAAATAACGATTGATTACCGTATGCCTCGCCTTAAATTATTGCGCCCACAAGGTGCGGATTTCAGCACGCAACTTGAAGTTCGCGTAACTGATCTTAACTATGGCAACCATCTTGCTAATCAGGCATTGCTTGGAATGCTCCACGAGGCTAGAGTACGCTTTCTACACCATTTAAAGCACAACGAAATTGGCAATGCAGAAACACCAGGCATTATATTGGCAGACGCTGAAATCCAATTCAGAAATGAAGCTTTTTTGGGTGATCAGCTCAGCATTAGTATGTTCGTTAGTGATTTAAACCGCATTGGTTTTGATTTATATTATCGGGTAGATCGAAGCAGTGATCATGCAGAAATTGCTTTAGCTAAAACGTCTATTGTTTTTTTTGATTACCACAACACACACAAGCGAGCAGATACCCCTGTATCTTTTGAACAGGCACTCGCAGCAATAAGGGATACACAATGAAAAAATATGCAAACAATAGCCCTGAAGCAATGGCTCGAATTTTAGTCATGCAAATGGTTTGTGATGGCAATTTCAATCCAGAAGAACTAGAAGAATTAGAGCATCTACATGTTTATGAAGCCATCGGCATTAGCCGTAAAGGTTTTATTCAAGTCTTACACGATTACTGCAATGACATTTCTGATGAAGCCGATGAAGAAGGTCGTATTAGCCTGATTAATCGTGAACGCATCGACTTTATTTTAGATAACGTAAGCGAGCCTAAAAAACGCCTACAAGTCGCCGCAATGGCACTGGATTTATCCAAATCTGATCAGGTTATTAACGATGCCGAGCTAGCCGTATTTAGCCATATGCTCAGCCATTGGCGTATCACCCTAGACTCCCTACAGTCTGCATTTGAATCCTAAGCGCAAATAGAATCTCCACCACACGGTAGCTGCTATTTTGGCCTAAAAGAGCGCGGGCTCTTTTAGGCTGCTGCGCTTTAAATAGCTAAAACATCATTGGCTAATATTGTCATGGAGACGCAAGATGGAATGGCTCAATCAAGCTCATATCAGGCTAGAACGTGAACTCATCCCCACACTAGCGCGAAAATTTTCATTTATATTATTATTTGCTCTTTTCCCGCTTATTTTACTTATTACTAGTTATTCTGCAGCACACAGCATGGCCACACTATGCCAAGAACTTCGCTTAAATAGCAGCATAAGCCTTCAACTACAAGGCATTATTAGTCCAATTCAATCCTTAGCATGGCTCTGCCTTATTCTTGCCGCCCTACTGGCTTTTATTCAAATCACCTATTTACACTATTGGATTACTCGGCCAATTAATTTAATTGCCAGTGTATTTCGTAACGCCTCCAGTGGTGAAGGCGATTTATCAAATGACATCCCCGCCATTACCCACGATGAAGTCAGCCAATTAGCCCGTACTTGCAATGTTTTTTTAGCCAAGCAAAGAGATATCATTGCTAATGTGCAAGCTATGACGGTGGGCATTGCACTAGAAGCCGCTAAATCAATGAAGAACATCAATGATTCGGCAGCCGCTACGCAGCAGCAAGATCAGCTGGCGCAAATGGTTTGCGAAGCAAGCAATGCCACCACATCCGGCATCAACCAAGTCACAGATCGAACGCAAGACATCTCAAGAACAACCACTCAAAATTTATCACTTGCCCGCGCCTCTTATGCCGAGCTAGAAGATGTCAGCAAAAAAATCACCACTATCACCGAAAGACTGGCCAATTTCAGCCTAACGGTAGATGGCTTAAATCAACGCTCGGCCAGCATCAAATCAATTGTAGGTTTAATTAAAGACATCTCTAAGCAGACCAATTTATTGGCACTCAATGCCGCGATTGAGGCCGCTAGAGCCGGCGAACAAGGGCGTGGCTTTGCGGTGGTTGCCGATGAAGTACGCAAACTTTCAGAAAAAGTACATAGAGCCACTGATGACATTTCAATTAATATCGACAATATGTTGGATCAAGTGGCTGAAACGCTAAATGAAACAGAAACAATTAATTTAGATGCAAATTTAACCAAAGATGTTGTGTTAAATGCATCCAAGCAGTTTGCAAATATGATGAGTGATTTTGAACATACTTCAGTAACACTGATTGATATTGCTGGCACACTAGAGCTATTTACCTCGGCCAATTTACTTGTAAATGCCAATGTAAGTGAAATTCATAAATTATCCCTTTCAGTTAATGAGCGCATGCACCACTCAGCTCAATCCTCTCAAGATTTAGCGCAAGCGGCCGAGCGCGTGCAAGCTATGATAGGTAGCTTTACCGTTGGCAAAGGTGAATTAGATGCTGCAATTGCCCGTACAGCACAATCTAGAGATCAAATACAAGCGCATATCAGTGCATTAAAAAAGCAAGGTGTTGCTGTTTTTGATCAAAACTATCAAGCCATTCCAAACACCAAACCGCCAAAATATAAAACAAGCTATAACGCACTATTTTTAAAAGATATCCAAGCGCTTTATGATCAATTAGTTAAAAGCACCCCCGGTGGGAAATTCTCTTTAGCCGTCGACAATAAAGGCTATGGCCCAACCCACAATAGCTGGTATTCCAAACCAGCCAGCGGCGATCTGCAAACCGATTTACTAAATAGCCGAGATCAAAGAATTTTTAATGATACCGCAGGCTTAAGAGCCGCTAAAAACCAGCAGCGCTTTTTATTACAAACCTATATGCGTGATACGGGCGAAATCATGACCGAATTAGATATGCCTATCATGATAGATAATCAGCACTGGGGCAATTTACGCCTAGGATTTGATGCTAGTGCGATGATGAATTGATTTATTAATTTAAGAAAAAGCGCCTTTAAGAAAGGCGCTTTTTTTTATGCCAACCGTACTTATTTATGCGCGGGGCGGCCCGTTTTTAATTTTTCTAACGTTGCTAATTGCCCAATTAATACGGCTTCTGGCATCAAAGCCAAAGCCTGTAAGCCAGCCCTTAATAGCTCACTTTTTTTAACCGCCACACCGGCGGCCAAGCAACGCTGTTTTAACGCTGCTAACTGAGCGTATTCCAACTCTGGAATAGTAAAGCTATCTCTGACTAACTTGGTTTTTTTAGCCTTAATTACCTTCGCCTTTTTCACAACCGTAATCATTTCAGGTGCATCAAGCACGGCAACAGGCGTAACATCAATTAAAACCACTTCATCCGCATGTTTTGTTACAGATTTGCTTGGCCTACGCCGTGCTGTAGGTTTCTTCAACACTACAACATCTTCTTCTAATATTACATTATCTTTACTTGAAATCATCGCCCGCTCTCCCGTATAAGGTAAAAACAGTATAAACTATATAAATAGTATAAACCGTTAAATTCACTTCTCAGGTTATTATGCGCAGCATTCTTATTGCAAATCCCAAAGGTGGCAGTGGAAAATCCACCCTCTCAACTCATTTGGCAGCATGGTTTGCATGGCAAGAAGAAGCCGTGATGCTGGGTGATATTGATGTTCAGCAATCAAGCCGCCACTGGCTAGCGATGCGGCCTGCAAGCTCCCCCCAAATTCGTGGCTGGGACATTAATGATGAAGAGAAAGCTCGCCCCCCCAAGGGCACTGGCATTGCGGTGCTAGATTCACCAGCGGGCCTACATGGCAAACAACTTAAGCAAGCCTTGATGCGTGTCGATCATGTAGTGATTCCCGTGCTGCCATCCGCCTTTGATATGTGGGCCAGCGCTGATTTTTTTAACACCCTTGCCGAAGTCAAAGCGGTGCGCCGTGAAGAAATCTCAGTTGCCGTTGTTGGGATGCGGGTCAACCCACGCACCCAAGCCGCCATGCAACTTACCGACTTCTTAAAACAGTTTGAGCTACCCCTACTGACTTGCATTAGAGATACCCAGCTCTATGTACAAAGCATACAGCGCGGCCTAACCCTATTTGATCTACCCGTTTCACGCACCAAACAAGACCGCCTGCAATGGCAACCCCTGCTCGACTGGCTAGTCAGCAATAAGCACCAACACCGCTAAGCCACTCCACAAATGATAGGCAAAAAAATACCGACCATTGAGAGGTCGGTATTTTTTTAAGCTAAAACTTATTCTGCAGCTTCAACCGGTGCAGCAACTACTTCAGCAACTACAACAGGTGTTTCTTCGTTGGTTACTGCTTTGATCGATAAGCGGATACGACCACGCTCGTCTTGCTCGATCACCTTAACGCGAACAACTTGGCCTTCTTTCAGGTAATCGCCAACGTTTTTGATACGCTCGTTAGCAATTTGGCTGATGTGAACCAAACCATCTTTACCTGGCATGATTGAAACAATCGCGCCTACGTTGTTGTCCAGAATTTTAACTACTGGGCCTTCGTAGATCTTGCCGATTTCAACTTCTGCAGTGATATCCGCAATACGACGCTTTGCTTCATCCGCACCTTCAGCTGAGATCGAAGCGATGGTGATGGTGCCATCTTCTTGGATATCAATCTGAGTACCGGTTTCTTCAGTTAGGGCACGAATCACTGAGCCACCCTTACCAATCACATCACGGATTTTTTCTGGATTGATTTTCATCATGTAAAGACGTGGAGCGTGCTCGCTGACTTCAGTGCGTGCGCCTTCCATTGTGCCCTTCATGATAGCAAGGATATGCACACGACCTTCTTGCGCTTGATCCAGTGCCACTTTCATGATTTCTTTAGTGATACCGTTGATCTTGATATCCATTTGCAGCGCAGTGATACCGTTTTCTGTACCCGCTACTTTAAAGTCCATATCGCCCAAATGATCTTCATCACCCAAGATATCGGACAATACTGCAAAACGATTGCCATCCTTGATCAGACCCATGGCGATACCTGCCACGTGATTTTTCATTGGAACACCGGCATCCATCAAGGCTAAACAACCACCACAAACCGAAGCCATCGAGCTTGAGCCGTTAGATTCAGTAATTTCTGAAACCACACGCATCGAGTAGCCAAAGTCTTCAACCGAAGGCAGCATCGCAGCCAGTGCACGCTTAGCCAAACGGCCGTGACCAATTTCGCGGCGTTTCGGTGTGCCTACACGGCCAGTTTCACCGGTCGAGTACGGAGGGAAGTTGTAATGCAGCATAAAGCGATCTGTGTAAGCACCCGCCAATGCATCAATTTTTTGCTCATCAAGCTTAGTACCCAGTGTGGCCACTGCAATTGCTTGAGTCTCACCACGAGTAAACAGTACCGAGCCGTGAGTGCGTGGCAGTACGCCAGTACGGATAGTAATTGGGCGCACAGTGCGAGTATCGCGGCCGTCAATACGTGGGTAGCCGTCCAAAATCTGGCCACGCACGATTTCTGCCTCAAGGCCTTTGAAAATACCCTTGATTTCATTAGCAGCCAGCGTGCCGGTTTCTTCAGTAATCAATGCAGCCTTAACCAGCGCCCAAGTTTCATTGATTTTGATGGTACGTAATTGTTTTTGACGCAATTTGAATGCTTCAGATAGGCCCGCAGCCGCTACTGCACGTACTTGTGCAATCAGCGCTTCATTGGCCACTGGGGCATCCCAAGCAAACAATACTGGATTAGCTTCATCAGCCAATTCGTTAATAGCATTGATTGCCACTTGCATTTGTTCATGACCAAATACAACCGCGCCCAGCATGATAGATTCAGATAATTCGTCTGCTTCAGACTCAACCATCAATACCGCTTGTGATGTACCGGCAACCACCAGATCCATCTGGCTGGTTTTCAGCTCAGATAAGGTTGGGCACAGAACATATTCGCCATTGATATAAGCCACGCGTGCGGCACCAATTGGGCCATCGAAAGGCACGCCAGAGATCGACAATGCAGCAGAAGCACCCAGCATCGCAACGATATCTGGATCGACTTCTGGATTAACCGACATCACCGTCGCAATGATCTGGATGTCGTTATAAAAACCTTCAGGGAACAGGGGACGAATTGGGCGATCGATCAAACGGCAGGTTAAAATTTCTTTTTCGGAAGGACGGCCTTCGCGTTTAAAGAAACCACCTGGAATGCGACCCGCAGCGTAGGTACGTTCTTGATAGTCAACGGTCAGTGGAAAGAAATCCTGACCAGGCTTAACGTCACGAGCGGCTACAACAGTCACAAGAACAACAGTATCGTCCATATTAATAAGGACGGCACCACTCGCTTGGCGGGCAATTTCACCTGTTTCCATGGTGACATTATGCTTACCGTACTGGAATGATTTCACAATTTTATTGAACACTGACTGATCCTTTTTTCACACTAACGCCTCCAGTCCAAGGCGTGATTGATTTTCCGCTGCAGCTCGACTGAGGCGCTGCCGGCTTCGGCACAACCACTACTCCAACCCGCCGCCGAAACCGCTATTTGACAGGTATGAAGGGACTTACTTAAAAAAGTGCCTCAGTTTCTTGCGTAATATTGACAAGCCACCATGACACTTCTTTAAACTGACTCAGCCAACAAAAAAGCCGCAGTCTTAGCGACTGCGACTTTTTTTGTATTACTTACGCAGACCGAGTTCAGCGATCAGGGCGCGGTAACCAGCAGAGTTAACACGCTTGAAGTAATCAAGCAGACGACGACGTGTGCTAACCATCTTGAGCAGACCACGACGTGAGTGGTGATCTTTCTTGTTGGCTTTGAAGTGAGGTGTTAAGTCATTGATACGTGCAGTCAACAGTGCAACTTGCACTTCAGGACTACCAGTATCGCCTTCAGCACGTTGGAATTTCTTAACGATGTCTGCTTTTTGAGTAACTGTTACTGACATTTTACTGCTCCATTGAGATAAGGTGCTTTACACATATAAAACACCGTCGAGCTAGGCCGAGCGTCTGTCCCTAAGGATTTCAACCCAATCAAGCTCCCTTTAATCTGCCTGACTTTTACAAGCCAGACAGAAGTCGTTTAGGCCGCAGCCATGCATGCGGATTCTCAGCCGCAGTGGCCACTTCGCCCAAACCGATGAACCGTGCATTATCCCTAGTTTCACCCTCGGCGTAAAGACGATACTCGCTAGGGATTAAACCAGCGCGCTCAACCGTTATGCCGTGGCGAATTTTCTCAAACTCTGCCGCATCAAAAAACAAAGCGGGCAAATCAAGCAATAAGCAATCTGCCGGCAATAAATAGCTGTCACGCTCTTCAACTGGCACATGATTGTAATCGTCTAAATTAATCGAGCTTTCTAGCAAAAAACCTGCAGTACGGGTACGGCGCAAACCAGTAAGGTAAGCACCACAACCTAATGCCTTACCGATATCTTCCGCCAAAACACGGATATAAGTGCCTTTTGAGCAGCTCACATCGATCACCACGACATCACCATCAATCGAAATAATATCAATATTATAGATGGTGATTTGACGGGATTGCCGCTCAATCACTACGCCTTCTCGGGCGTACTCATACAGCGCCTTGCCTTGAAACTTTAGCGCAGAATACATCGGCGGCGTTTGTGTCACGGGGCCAACAAAGGCGTTGATTGCCGCACGAATCAAGGCTTGATCGCTAGGCGCATCACCGCTTTTGGTAATTTCACCCTCACCATCCAGCGTAGTAGAGATCTCTCCTAGCTTAATGGTGGCACGGTAGCCTTTATCGGCTTCCAGCATGCGCTGAGCAAATTTAGTCGCCTCACCAAAACAAAGTGGTAGCAACCCGGTAGCAAACGGATCTAACACACCGGTATGCCCACCCTTTTCGGCCTGTAGTAACCAGCGCGCTTTTTGCAGGGCATTATTACTAGAGATACCAAATGGCTTATCCAGTAATAAAACGCCATCAACCTTACGTTTAGCCATTTAGTGGCTTGCCGGTAGGTTCATCATCGCCATCATCTTCAGGCGCTTTGGGCAAGCTTGTCGCCTGATCAATCAAGCGGGATAAGGTCATGCCATGCTCAACCGAATGGTCGTATTCAAAATGCAATTCTGGCATTTTATATAAGGAAATACCACGCGCCAGCTGGCTGCGCAAAAAACCCTTAGCGCGTTCAATCAAAGACGCAATATCTTTACCCTGCTCCTCTGTCCCGAGGAAAGTGTAAAAAACATTGGCATGCGAGTAATCACGCGTGACTTCAACGTCTGTAATCGTAATTAAAGATGCTTGGGGATGATCCAGCTCCGCACGAATCACGGTGGCTAAATCACGCTGGATTTGTTGTGCTACACGATCAGCACGCGTAAATTGTTTGGCCATTTTTAAACCTTTTGGTAAAGCGCAAAAGGGGAAGCGGGACAACGCCCTCTTCCCCCTATCGATTCACCGTTTAATTAATTACAGTGTACGAGCAATTTCAACGATTTCGAAGATTTCCAACTGATCGCCAAGCTGTAGATCATTGTAGTTCTTCAAGCTTAGACCACACTCAAAACCAGCCTTCACTTCTTTTGCATCGTCTTTATAGCGTTTCAGGCTATCAAGCGTACCTTGGTGCACAACCACATTATTACGTAGTAAGCGAACACCCGCATGACTGCGGATCAAGCCTTCCATGACCAAGCAACCCGCAATTGTACCCACCTTGGAAACAGTAAAGACCTGACGGATCTCAACCATACCAATGATTTGTTCACGCTTCTCTGGAGCCAACATACCTGACAGCGCCAACTTCACGTCATCCACTACATCGTAAATGATGTTGTAGTAACGGATGTCCACACCTTCGGATTCGGCCAGCTTACGTGCCGCTGCATCTGCGCGCGAATTGAAACCAACCACCACGGCTTTCGACGCCAGTGCCAAGTTGATATCGGATTCGCTGATACCACCCACGGCGCTGTGCAAGATTTGCACGCGTACTTCGTCAGTTGATAGTTTTTGCAAGCTTTGTGACAACGCTTCTGCAGAACCTTGAACGTCGGCTTTAATGATGATAGGCAGATTGCGAACTTCGCCTTCTGTCATTTGTGCCATCATATTTTCAAGCTTAGATGCTTGTTGACGAGCCAGTTTCACATCACGGAACTTACCTTGACGGAACAGTGCGATTTCACGCGCTTTTTTCTCATCCGTCAGCACCATGGCGTCTTCACCAGCAGCCGGCACATCAGACAGACCCAAGATTTCTACCGGAATAGAAGGGCCCGCCTCCAGGATCGACTTACCATGCTCGTCAATAATCGCACGAACGCGGCCTGATACTTGGCCAGCAAGAATTACATCACCCTTACGCAAGGTGCCTGATTGAATCAGCATAGAAGCAACCGGACCACGACCCTTGTCCAGACGCGCTTCGATGATAATCCCTTTCGCAGGAGCATCGGTCGCAGCAGTCAGCTCAAGCACTTCAGCCTGCAGCAAGATAGCTGTTAGCAGCTCATCGATACCCAAGCCTTTCTTGGCCGAGACATCCACGAACATGGCATCGCCACCCCAATCTTCAGGAACTACTTCATGTGTTACCAGTTCTTGACGGATACGCTCAGGATTTGCTTCTGGCTTATCGATCTTATTCACGGCAACTACAATTGGCACACCCGCAGCTTTTGCGTGAGCAATCGCCTCGATGGTTTGTGGCATCACGCCATCATCAGCAGCCACCACCAGCACCACGATATCGGTCAGCTTGGCACCACGGGCACGCATTGCGGTAAACGCTTCGTGACCTGGAGTATCAAGGAAGGTAACCATGCCTTTCTCGGTTTGTACGTGGTACGCACCGATATGCTGAGTAATACCACCGGCCTCACCCGACGCCACTTTCGCGGTACGGATGTAATCAAGCAAGGAGGTTTTACCGTGATCAACGTGACCCATTACGGTCACAACTGGCGCACGTGGTAAGAGCACATGTTCTATAACCGTGCCATCGCCCAAGTAAATTTCCGGGTCATCAAGCTTAGCGGCCATTGGCGTGTGGCCCATATCCTCGACGATAATCATCGCGGTTTCTTGGTCCAGCACTTGGTTAATAGTTACCATCATGCCCATCTTCATCAGGGCTTTAACTACTTCCACACCCTTCACTGCCATTTTATGCGCAAGATCGGTTACGGAAATCGTTTCTGGAACCATTACTTCATGCACCACTTTGTCAGTTGGCGCTTGGAAGCCGTGTGCATTATCTGGGTTAGCTGCAGCCTGACGGCCCTTACCACCCTTTTTGCTCTTCCAATCATTACCGGCATCGCCGCCACGGCTACGAATACCTTTCTTACCACGACCATCGCTCCAAGGCTCTTTCTTACCTGGGGCTGCCGCTGGCTTTTTATCGCCAGGTTTTGCCGCAGGAGATGCGCTGCTTGGCGTAGCGGCTGGTTTTGGTCGACTAACTGGTGCAGGCGCTGCCACTGGAGCCGGTGCTGGCACAGGTGCTGCCACCGGAGCCGGTGCAACTGGCTCAGGCGCTTTCATTGGCTCATTGCGTGGCTTACGCAATTCAACACGCATCCCTACTCGCGGACGATCTGGATGGCTAGCTTGCGATGCGCCAGGTGAAGGACGCGCTGCAACTGGCGGCACAACTGAAGCCGCAGGAGCAGCTGCAACTGCAACTACAACTGGCGCTACTGGCTTAGCAACTGGAGCCGCAGGTTTAGCGGCAACCGGAGCAGGTGCTGGCTGAGCAGGCTTAGCTGGCGCAACGACCGGAGCAGGCGTTGGCGCTGGCGCGGCAACTGGAGCAGTAGCAACGGGTGCGGCAGCAGTAGCCACCGCAGCAGGGGCTTCAGCAGCAGCTTTACCACCTTGCTTAGCACGCATTTCTGCCGCCTGACGTGCGAACAATTCATTCTGGCGACGCGCTTGCGCTTCGCGTGATAAACGCTCAGCGTCATCAATCACTTGGCCAGCAGCCGTTGGGGCCACAGCAGCTTCAGCCGCGCGCGGTACGGCAGCTTCTGCCACAGCACTGGCTTCTACCACACGCTTTTTACGCACTTCAACAGGGATTGATTTCGCTTTACCTGTTGCATCTGTCTTACGAATTTCATTGTTTTGTTTACGATGAATTGTGATTTTTTTATCACCATCGCCATCATGCTTTTTCTCAAGATAAGCACGTAAGCTCGCTTTATCTTCGGTTGTAATCACATCGATTTCACTCGATTTATTTACGCCAGCTGCGCGCAATTTTTCTAGCAGCTCTTGCGATGGCATTTTCAGCTCTACCGCGTATTGGTTGACATTAAGGTCACTCATGCATTTCTCTCCCGAGCGTTAGGCGAACAAGTGCTCGCGCGCCTTCATGATCAGTTGCTTGGCAGCTTCTTCATCAATTCCGGTCATTTCTATTAGTTCGTCGACGGCTAAGTCGGCGAGATCGTCTCGGGTATGCACCTCTTTATCAGCCAGAAGGGCTGCTAATTCTGGTGTCATTCCCTGAAGGTTTTTAAGGTCTTCTGCTTGATGCTCAAGCTTTTCTTCGCGGGCGATGGCTTGTGTTAACAAGGCATCCCGTGCGCGAGTACGCAGCTCGTTGACGGCGTCTTCATCGAAGGCCTCAATTTCTAGCATCTCAGCAATCGGCACATAAGCCACTTCTTCTAGCGTGGTGAAACCTTCTTCTACAAGAACGTCCGCCACTTCTTCGTCAACGCCCAGCACATCAATAAAGAGCTGACGCACATTGGCGAACTCTTCTTGGTGTTTTTGCTGAGCTTGGTCAACGGTCATGATATTGATTTTCCAGCCGGTTAATTCAGCGGCTAGTTTCACATTCTGGCCACCGCGACCAATCGCCATGGCTAGATTATCTTCATCCACCACTACATCCATGCTGTGCGTTTCTTCATCAAGCACGATGGAGTTCACTTCAGCAGGAGACAGGGCGTTAATCACGAATTGCGCAGGATCTTGCGACCACAACACAATATCAACACGCTCACCGGCCAATTCGTTGGTTACAGCGTTCACGCGAGTACCGCGCACACCAATACATGTGCCTTGTGGATCAACACGTGCGTCGTTCGACTTAACCGCCACCTTGGCACGTGCACCCGCATCACGGGCTACGGCTTTGATTTCGATCAGCTGATTTTCAATCTCAGGCACTTCCATTTCGAAGAGCTTGGTCATGAATTCATTTGAAATACGCGACAACACCAGCTGCGGGCCACGGCCCATGCGATCAACACGCAATAAGAACGCTTTAACGCGATCACCAACCCGTAAGTTTTCCTTAGGGATCATTTGATCACGCGGCAATACGGCTTCTAGCTTACCTAGCTCAAGAATGGCACTGCCACGCTCGATGCGCTTGATATTGCCAGAAACAATGAATTCGCTGCGTTGCAGGAAGTCATTCAAATTTTGCTCACGCTCTGCATCGCGGATTTTTTGCAAAATCACTTGCTTAGCGGTTTGCGCGCCGATGCGACCAAATTCAATCGCTTCAAGCTCAACCATCCAAGTCTCGCCCACCTTCAGCTCTGGATCGTAATCCGGCACATCAGTAATGGCGATCTGACGAGATGGCTCTTCATGATCATTGTCTTCAACCACAGTCCAGCAGCGAAAACTTCTGTAATCGCCGCTATCTCGGTCGATATCCACTTGGATATCCACATCTTCTTCGTAACGTTTTTTGGTCGCCGAAGCCAATGCCATTTCTAAGGCACTGAATACGACATCTTTTTCTACGTTTTTTTCACGCGCCAGCGCGTCGACCAGCAACAGAATTTCCCGGCTCATCTCACTACCCCTCCGGCAAACAACCCCAATATTCTAGGCTGATTAGTTCTTAAAACTGCGGCTCTAACCGCACCTTGTCAATTTGTGATTGCGGCAGGGATAGCTCTTGTCCATCGACTTCTACGCGCACCACATCATTTTCTAGCCCAATCAAAATACCGACGAGCTTTTTACGTTTATCCGGCAACGGTAAGCGCAATTTCACTTTCACCATCTGCCCAGCAAAGCGAGCAAAATCTGCTGCTTTCGCGATCGGACGGTCCAAGCCTGGGGATGAAACCTCTAAGCGCTCGTAATTCACGCCTTCAACAATAAAAAGTCGTTCAAGGTGATGACTTACGGTTACGCAGTCAGTCACATTAATACCGCCCTCTTTATCAATAAAGACGCGCACTAAGCCATTACGCGCCAGCTCCAGATCTACGAGTTCATACCCGAGCCCTGGCAGGGTAGTTTCCAGTACATCTTGTAAATTTGCTGCCATACATTCCTTCATCACTTATCTGGCTAATCCCGCCGCTGCATCCATCGCAAAAGCTGCACATCGAATACGGCACGCTATCGCCACAAACAAAAAATGGGCTGCAAAACTGCGCCCATTTCTTTACCACTTCTCCGGCCTTTTACCGAAGAAGGCGGGATTGTAACAGAAACAATCACTTGGCGAAACAGGGAACATAGATACTTGTTCAGCTGACAGCAACACAATAGAGTTCTATGATTACCTGTAATTAAACAGAGGACAGTTAGATGGAACAAGCATGGTGGGCAAGCTATCAACCTGGGGTTCCCCAGACCATTGATATGAATGAATTCGCAGCAATACCTGCAGTACTTGCTCGCTCAGTAGAGCGTTTTAGCGAGCGGCCCGCCTTTCTTAATATGGGCCAATCAATTACCTATAAAGAACTTGACCAACAATCCTCTGCCTTTGCCGCCTACTTGCAACACGAGCTAAAACTCCCCCGTGGCTCACGCGTTGCTGTGATGCTGCCTAATTTATTGCAATATCCCATCGCTATTTTCGGCATTTTGCGGGCAGGCATGGTGGTGGTTAACGTCAACCCACTCTATACGCCACGCGAGTTAAGCCACCAATTAAAAGACTCAGGCTCAGTGGCCATTGTGATCTTGGCTAACTTTGCCCACACGCTTGAAGAAGTCATTAAAGATACCGATGTAAAGCATGTTTTACTGACCGAAATTGGCGATAGGCTGAGTTTTCCTAAGCGCTTGATCGTGAATGCAGTGGTCAAACATATTAAAAAAATGGTTCCAGCGTTTAATCTACCTGGCCACACCCGCTTTAATGACGCCATTGAACGCGGCAACGCGCTCACAGCTACGCCCGTGGATCTTAACCACAGTGATATTGCATTTTTGCAATACACTGGCGGCACCACCGGCGTTTCTAAAGGTGCCATCCTTACCCACGGCAATATTGTTGCAAACATGCAACAAGCACACGCTTGGATTGCCCCAGTAGTGAATGAAGGCAGCGAAATGATTGTGACAGCGCTACCGCTGTATCACATTTTTTCACTGACTGCGAACTGCATGGTTTTCTCTAAAATTGGTGCAACCAACCTACTGATTACCAACCCGCGCGATATCCCAGGGTTTATCAAAGAAATTGGCAAATATCCTGTCACCTGCATCACCGGCGTTAACACTTTATTTAACGCCTTACTCAACAACCCCGATTTTGCCAAACTAGACTTTAGCAAATGGAAGCTGGCCCTAGGTGGTGGCATGGCGGTGCAACACGCCGTAGCGGAACGCTGGGTAAAATCAACGGGTGTCCGCTTAATTGAAGCCTATGGCCTAACCGAAACCTCGCCAGCCGCCATGATGAACCCTATGAACTTGCCAGAATTTAACGGCATGATTGGCCTACCCATCTCTTCTACCATTGGTGAAGTGCGCAATGACGAGGGCCAGCCCCTCCCTCCGGGTGAAGCGGGCGAGCTATTTATTCACGGCCCCCAAGTCATGGCTGGCTACTGGCAGCGGCCAGACGAAACGGCAAAAGTGTTAGGCAAAGATGGCTTTGTCAGCACCGGCGATGTTGCCATCATGTCGGCCACGGGATTTTTCCGCTTGGTTGATCGCAAAAAAGACATGATTTTGGTCTCAGGATTTAACGTCTATCCTAATGAGATTGAGGATGTAGTCGCCAGCCTAGCGGGCGTATTAGAAGTGGCCTGCATTGGCGTTAGCGATGATAAATCGGGCGAAGCCGTGAAAATCTTTGTGGTTAAAAAAGATCCTAAATTAACCCAAGAAGACATCATTGCCCACTGCCGTAAAAACCTCACCAATTATAAAATTCCGCGACAAGTGGAGTTTCGCGACAGCCTACCTAAGTCAAATGTAGGTAAAATACTGAGACGCGAATTGCGCCCTACTTAATCGAGTTTTTCATGAACCTTTTGCCGTTTTTTAAATTGATGGCGGAACGCAACGCCTCCGACTTGTTTCTTGCAGCTCAATCACCCATTGTGATTAAAATCGATGGCCTGTGTTATCCAGTCAATAATCAGGTCTTGGCTCCCGAGCACGTTAAGCAACTCACTTATCAATTAATGACGCCGGAGCGGATTGCAGAATTTGAAAACACCTTGGAAATGAATTTTGCCTACCCTGTGGCTGGGGTAGGCAGTTTTCGTATCAATATTTTTAAAGCACGTGGCTCCGTATCAATGGTGGCACGCTATATCCGCAGCAACATTCCCTCTTTTGATGAATTACGCGTCCCCCCCGTGCTTAAAGATCTGATCATGGAAAAGCACGGCATTATTCTGGTGGTTGGGGCTACCGGCTCGGGTAAATCATCAACCATGGCCGCCATGCTTAATCACCGCAATGAGAATCATGCGGGGCATATTTTGACCATGGAAGACCCTATCGAATTCTTACATAAACACAAAAAATCTTTAGTTAATCAACGTGAAATTGGTATCGATACCAAGAGCTATCACGAAGCCCTACGCAATGCGATGCGCGAAGCGCCCAATGTACTGATGATTGGTGAAATTCGTGACCGTGAAACCATGACGCATGCCATGCAATATGCGCAAGCGGGCCACCTGTGTATATCCACCCTACATGCCAATAATAGTTACCACTCCCTTTCACGCGTGGTTAACTTTTATCCGCAAGAATCGCGTGAAGCACTGCTCTATGATTTGTCCTCCTCACTGAAAGCCATTGTTTCCCAGCGCCTCGTTAAAAACAAAGAAGGCAAGCTGGTTGCCGCCGTGGAAGTGCTACTTAATACCCCACGCATTTCTGAGCTGATCCGTGCTGGTGAGCTTAGCGATATCAAGCAAGCGATGGAGCAAAGCCTTTCTGAAGGCTCACAAACCTTTGAGCAAGCGCTGTATAAACTTTATCGCAATGGCGAAATCGAGCTGGACGAAGCGCTCAAAAGCGCCGATTCCGCAACCAATCTATCGTGGCTGGTTAACAACGCGCAGCCCCTTGTTGAGCACGAAGCCAGCACAGTCAGCAAAGGGCCTAATGACGAGCCAGACATGGGATTTGATCTCTCTTTGCATTAAGTAAAGATTTATCTCCCTGCACAATCTGCATTACCAGCGGCAGCTCAACGCCGCTCCCTTCTCATTACATTAGAAAAATTTCAATGAAACTCTATGGCATCCCCAGTTGCGACACCGTTAAAAAAGCCAAAACATGGCTCAGCGAACAAGGCCACGATTTTGAATGGCATGACTATAAAAAAACCGGCATTAGCGCAGAAACACTAGAGCAATGGGTCAGCCAAGTTGGCTGGGAAACCCTTTTGAATCGCCAAGGCACCACTTGGCGTAAGCTAGACGATGCTACAAAAGCACAAATTGACAATAAAGACGCCGCAATCGCCTTAATGATAATGCAAACCTCAATCATCAAGCGCCCAGTGCTCGACAACAATGGTACGATTACGGTCGGCTTCAAACCTGACGTCTACGCGGCGCTTTTTCCAAGCTAATTACAGCGCAGCCAGCCATGCGGGCACACTGCAGCAGCCCAGCATAGGTAGGATTACGGCAGGCTTCACCCCAAAGTCCTTCACTTTTTCGAGACTGACGACACCGCAATGAACGACTCAACACTTGCACTTACCCAACAATTACTCCGCCAAGCCTCGGTTACGCCTAACGATGCCAATTGCCAAAATATGCTTGCAGCCCGCTTAGCCGCAATTGGTTTTAAGATTGAGCATATGCGTTTTGAAGATGTCGACAATCTATGGGCGCGCTTTGGCGATAGCGGCCCCGTGCTAGTGTTTGCTGGCCATACCGATGTAGTGCCAACCGGCCCACTAGATCGCTGGCATTCCGACCCTTTTGACCCCACGATTCGGGATGGCCACTTATTTGGACGAGGCGCGGCCGATATGAAGGCCTCTTTAGCGGCGTTTGTCGTTGCGTGTGAGCAGTTTCTAGCGAAGCACCCCAAGCCTAAAGGCTCGATTGCTTTTTTGATTACATCCGATGAAGAAGGCCCTGCGCATCACGGCACGGTTAAAGTGATTGAAGCGCTAAAAGCGCGTGGCGAAGCCATTGACTACTGCATTGTTGGCGAGCCAACCTCGAGCGAGACCTTTGGTGACACCATCAAAAATGGCCGTCGTGGTTCACTTTCTGGGCATTTAATTGTGCACGGCGTACAAGGCCATATTGCCTATCCGCACCTTGCCAAAAATCCAATTCACCTACTGGCCCCAGCATTGGCTGAGCTTGCGAGCACCGTTTGGGACCATGGCAATGAATACTTCCCGCCAACCACTTGGCAAGTCTCCAATTTAAACAGCGGCACCGGTGCGACCAACATCATTCCAGGCACTGTAGATGCTTTGTTTAATTTTCGCTTCAGCACCGCCAGCACCGCAGAATCGTTAAAAGCTACCGTACATGAAATTTTGGACCGGCATCAGCTTGAATATGAAATCGACTGGGCGCTATCGGGTGAGCCATTTTTAACCGATCACGGCCAACTGATTGACGCCATGCGCTCGGCAGTCACCGAGGTGTGTGGACATGCCCCAGCGCTGAATACCGTGGGCGGCACCTCAGACGGGCGTTTTATCGCCAAGTATTGCCCTGAAGTGGTCGAATTTGGCCCTATCAATAAAACCATTCATAAACTCAATGAATGCGTAGCCATTGAAGACTTACCCAAGCTCGCTGCTATTTATGAAAAAGCCTTAGAAAAACTGATCGCTTAGATGGGCTGGCTGTAAGCCAAAAAAAAGCTTGGTCGCCGTGAATGACTTCTCGGACACCAAGCTTTTTTATTGCTAGCAATAAACATAAGGGCACTCATCAGCTTACTCACAAAACAACTTTTTGAATTGTTTTAGCTGGAGTGGTGTAGCGCCTGCTGCAATCGACTGAGAGATGTTTTTTTGCACCGTCCCCCTGAAGTAGTCAATTGGCCCTGCGCGCTGCACTTTTTACCCACGCCTAACTCAAACGCCGCAATACGCTTTCCAAAGGCCCTAAGCGATAAAACTTGCGCCAATAGTTTGCAAACACCACCGCAAAGGCACAAAACAGCAGTGCACTCATAACGGAAAAAGCTAAAGATTGTTTTTCCAGCATACCTAAAGACTCTAATAAGCCCATGCCTAAAATGACATGTGCCAGATAGAAAGTCAGCCCTAATTGGCCGGTATATACAAAAGGCATTAACCATGCTTTTTTCCCATGCTTTTCCCCCAAGGCCACGCAAAGTGTGATGATTACCACGGCACTTCCTGCCGCACCAATAAAATACACAGGCAAAGGCGGCATAGGCTGGGTGCTAAAAAAAACCTCATACGCTAAAGGCATCCCCATTAAACGGGCATAGGGTAAAAATAAAACAATCAACTCAGCCAGTACAGCAGCAAACAAACCCAATAAAAACAAACGCTCTCGAATAGCAACTTGACCTAAGTTTTGCCGCCCAATAACCATACCTAATAATAAAAAACCCAACCAAGGTAAAATCGGATGAAAACCATTAAAAATTAAATTACGAGCAAAGCCTTTAATCGTCCATAAATCAGCGTAGGCTAACGTCTGCCAATTCCAAGCAGTGCTATAATTAAGCATAGCAAATAAAATAGTAGAAATAATCAGCAATAGTAAAATAAAAACCATAATATAACGGCTTGCCAGCATCAAGCATAAAGCCCCTATTAAGATATAAACACCGTAATAGTGAAGAATATCAGCAGGCCAGATTTCTATATACAAAAGCCCCAGTACAAATAAAAATCCAGCCCGCTTAAATAACGACTTTCGCTCTATAGCCAATAGCTGTAAATCACCAGCCAATCTTGATTGCCGAGTTAGCAAAGATAAACCCACCCCAGCTAATATCACAAACAATGCAGAAGCACGGCCATCAATGATATTAACCACCTTTAGCCAAGCCATGTTTTCACTGGCATTGGCGTGCATCACAATTTTGAAATTAACAATCACCATACCAAAAATGGCCAGCGCACGAGCCAGATCGAAACCCAGGACACGTTGTTTCATATCGCCTCCATGCATTAAGCAATCCATTCAAGCAAAATATCACCGCATAGTGAATGCAAGCCATGCGTATCAACTTACCTGATTATGTCTCTTGCTCAATTTCAATTATAAATATCGTAGGGCGGGTGCAACCCGCGTGTTTATTCAGCATGGCTCGCGGGTTTCACCCGCCCTACACATTCAAAAACCAAGCCCAACACTCAAGAACCCCATCTGCACGGAGTCCATTGAGCAAGAGACATAATCAGGTCAACTTAAGCAATATGCCATTCGTAGGGCGGGTGAAACTCGCGTGTTTATTCGGCATTGCTCGCGGGTTTCACCCGCCCTACAAACTCCAAAACCAAGCACTCAAGAAATCCATCTACACAGAGCCCATTGAGCAAGAGACATAATCAGACAAGGCATTGCCTATAGCCACTAGAATGAATAGCCCACAACCATTGTGGCAGTAGGGCTCGTTTTTGATTCTGTTAAGGGGCTGTTTTCGGCACTTTTAAATAAACGCTTTACCCCGACTGATGAAGAAATGCTCCAGTTTTGATCCAGCTGATGATTCCATGTCACAGTTAAGCTGCCTGAATCAAACCCTGATTTAGGAGTGTAAGCTCGGTAGCCCGTTGCCTGACTTTGTGCCGCTGTTACGCCGTAATAAGTCTGAGCATATTTAGCGTCTGCATAATGCATATAAGCACTAACAGAAATCTGATCGCTATCTGTGGAATAAACTGGGGCTGAAAGTGTGAAGTTATAGGCATTGCCATTTTCACGATGATTTAGTTTTAACTCTGCGCCCCCAGATAAATGCGCCACGCCCCATAAAGAAACACCTGCTTCTAAGTTTAATAGGGCAGAGTTTTTTATATCCCCCATACCTTTAAATTTACTTTTTGTATCTGAGAAATTAGACACATCATCACTGCGGCTGCCCCCATAAGCCAAAGCAATACTGCCATCAAAAATACCCACCTCTTTCTGATAACCAATACCGCGCATACCTGCAAAAAAACCATTTGCTGCCTGATAATCAGCATAAAACACTGGTGAGAATTTATTTTTCTTAGCACCTACAAATTCCGGCCCATACCCGACGCCAACTGCAAGAGTGATTTTGGCTTCGTCCTTTGCCACCTCTGCTGCATAGCAAGGCAGAACCATAAATAAAGTAATAAACGACAGACTAACTGTATGGCGCATGATGCTTACTCGTTTTATTAAAGTAAGCCATCTTAAGTAGTAGCCTTAAAAATATCTCACCATAACTGTCTGCAATTTGTCTTTAAATTGTAGGTATTAATAAGCAAATGCCAATATGTATGAAAAGTGTATTGCTTTGCAAGAAAGTGTCTTTCCCCATGCCATAGTGCACCGGCACTTGTACAATGTCGATTGCATATCAAACAAAGGACAATAATGTTTAGGCTAATGCTGGTAGAAGACGATACAAAACTGGCGGCTCTGATTCAAGAGTACTTGAGTAGCTATGAATTTAACGTAGAAATTATCGGCCGTGGCGATACGGCGGTTGCTCATTACAAAGCAACGGAACCTGACATTATTATTCTTGATCTCATGCTACCAGGCTTAGATGGTATGGTCGTATGTAGACAGATTCGTGAAATAAGCAGCGTGCCTATTTTAATATTAACCGCACGTGAAGATATGTTTGATGAAGTTTCTGGCCTTGAGCAAGGCGCCGATGATTATGTCAACAAACCCATTCAGCCACGTATTTTACTGGCTCGCTTACGGGCATTACTCAGAAGAGGCATGGGAAAACCCAGCGCACAAAATGCCCTCCTAACTTTTGGCGAACTAGAAATATCCAAAACAAACCGCAGCGTACACTGGAAAAACGAAGCATCATCCTTAAGTAACTCAGAGTTTAAATTACTGCTATTACTGGCTGAATCTGCTGGCCGCGTTTTATCACGCGATGATATTTTAAAATCAATGCGCGGCATTGAATTTGATGGCATGGATAGAAGTATAGATAACAGCATCTCGCGCTTACGTCGCAAATTTAATGATTATGATTCTGAAAAAATAAAAACAGTATGGGGCGAAGGCTATTTATTTAGCCCTTCGGCTTGGGAGTAAGCCATGTGGCGTCTTTATTTGCGTATTTTTATATTAATTTCAGTAGTCACAATCTCATTAACGCAAGTGCTTAGCTATATGACCAACCAGTTTTATGCAGAGCAGCTTGAACAATTTGCAGTGAGAGATGCCGACGCACAAATTTTTTTGGTTGAACAATATTTAGATAATACCCACGGACAACTCTGGTTAGATCGCTTTAAAAATTTGCAAAAAAAAGCCAATGAAAGCTACAATCTGATCACGCTTGATCGTACAATAGCCATGATTGCTCCCCGCAATCGACAAAGGCTATTAGATAGAAAGGTCGTTGTTGATGTTAAAAGTAATGCTTATTTCCGCCGAGTAGATACCAATAATTCAACATTCCCAGGCAGTGCCAATCAGGTCATTTATGTAACAAACAAAGAAGATCATGACCCATTGATTACTAAAATAAAAAGATTTCAATATACGATTATCTTTTTTTTACTACTCATTCCCTGCGGAATTTGGTCTTATCTGCATTGGCGAGAATTGCAATCGCTGTCTAAAACAGCCAATGATTTTGGCTCTGGCCTATTATCTAGCCGCGCCAAGGTCAGAAAAAGCGCCAGCGTCTATCCACTCGCCCAATGCATGAATTTAATGGCAGAAAGAATTCAGCGTTTAATCGATTCGCAACGTGAATTACTGCATTCCGTTTCTCATGAATTACGCACGCCAATTGCACGGCTAGAATTTGGCCTAGCTCTTCTTAAAAACGATGCTAAAAATCAGCAGCTAGAGCCGCGTTTTATTTCAATGGAAAATGATTTACATGAATTAAATGATTTAGTCAGCGAGCTACTTAGCCTAGCTAAAATAGAACAGCAACAAGCACTCCCCATGCAGACCATCAATATGGCCGAAACCTTGCATCTGGTTTTAAACTCACTCGATCATGTATTACAAAGCAAAAAAATAAGCCATAGCCTGCATTCGCAAACTAGCATGATCATGGGAGACCCTAAATTACTAGGGCGAGCCTTAAGTAATCTTTTGCGCAATGCCGCCAAATACGCCAATCAGCAGATTAAAGTTTCCACATTTAGTAATCCAAGCGGCGGCATTGATATCACCATTGAAGACGATGGGCCAGGCATCCCAGAAAATGAGCGCGAACGGATATTTGAGCCCTTTTACCGCCTCGATAGAAGCCGTGACAGGGCAAGCGGAGGCTTTGGCTTAGGGCTGGCCATTGCCAGAAAAGCAATTACTTTGCATCAGGGGATAATACGGGCAGATCAATCAGAGCTGGGAGGGGCACGCTTTACAATTAGCCTTGCCTGTGCCGGCCAAGCACGCTTCAGAGAAGATAAATGATGGCAATCAGGCGGCGGTTAGCTGTGGCATCCAGCTGATAGTTTGCACGAGCGGCTGAGCACTCAGGGCATCAGCCAAAACCTGTTTTGCACAGCTGGTGCACTGCCCACAGCAGGTAGACACGGCTGTTTTTGCCTGTAATTCAGCAAATGTGCGCACGCCACCTGCCACAGCTTTGTGTATGGCTTTGTCAGTAACACTATTGCAAATGCAGACGTACATGGTAGCTTCTCAGATTGATAACTGTTCTCATTATAGCTAAAAATAAGCACTTGCCTAGTGATAAATAACACCCATTCTCAAAATAAATATCTGAATAATCCAACTCGCAGTTTGCCTTATATCTGCCTAAGATTTGTGAAAGTAAGTCTCGCAGAAACGGCGTATTTCCTTTCTTACAAATTATGGTAATAATGCCATTACTTGGCGGCCAGTGTAAAATGGCACCCGCGTTATGATGACGTTCTAATTAATATGCCTTACACCCTTTCATGATGCCACTTACCACTCCCAGCCCCGATACAGGGCTGATGACCGCCCTTAGCTTACAAGAACAAATCTGGCAATTAAATCACGAAAACCATCCAGAGCGGCTAAATGCGGCGGCGCTGCTCTGCTACGAACGCAGCATGGCCTTATTGCCACAACTTGAGCAATCCAGCACCGCAAATGCCGAAGCACAGACGCATACACGCCTAGCAGCCCAACAAGCACAAAGCCTACTGCGCAGCCTGCACCAAACGTTTATCAGAATAACCTTATTGCGCAGCAATGAAACCGGCTTGTTTATCAGTAGCCGCCCCCGCCTTGAGGCTTTTGGTATGGCGCTTGAAAGCGGCTGGCAGCTAGCTTGCCTGCATGCGCGCACGCTCACCCCCTTACCGCCCGGGTTTTGGCTGAGCTGCCATCAACTTTTCACCGAAATACATACACTGGGCTGGGCCAAGCGCAGCCTTAAAAATGGCAGCAGTTTGGGGGCGCTCTACCGGCAAATTTTGCTATTAGGCATCAGTGCCAGCAACCGGCTAGAGCCACAAAAAATGGCCCTGCTATTCAAAATAGTGCGGGAAGAAGCACGCTTTTCAGACCTTGTGCAACTGGATCAAGCTTTAAATGAGCAAGGCGCGTTTATTTATCAGACCGACAGCGATGAAGCACCGCGCTTTGCGCACGAACTACCCGAACCAGAGCAAATCTGGTGGATGATAGAAACGCAGGGCACATTAAAACAGCTCAGTAGCAGGCTGCAGCTATTACTGGCACAAAGCGAAGACCGACATTTTGAAATTCAGCTGATCGGGCGCTTATTACAAGAATGGGCCGCCCCACCACGTCGGCAACACTTTCGCCTACGCCGCCACGGTGGCGAACAAATCCAACTGATCAGTTTATGGTCTCGCTGCTGGGATATTGCCGCAGGGCACATTGATGAAGCCGCACCTGAACCTGCTAAGCTCAATATTTGCAATATCAGCGCGTCAGGCTTACTACTGCAAGGCGAATCGCTCAGCCAGCCCCTGCAAGCTGGCGAAATCCTCATGCTGCGGCGCGGCGGGCAACACTGGCAGCTTGGACTAGTACGCTGGTTAAGCTTACGTGGCGATGGATTATCCAGCGAATGCGGCATCGAGCTAATCGGCCGCTCGCCAGAAGCCGTGCATATCGCGCCAATTACCAGCCTAGGCGCAGACACCCTCACCCCAGCCCTAAGCCTCGCCCCCGACATCCGCCGAGGCCACAGCGGCATGCTGATTTTGGCCGGCAAACAATACCAAGCCATGCGCATGTTCACCGTGCACGATTCACGCGGCATCTGCAAAGTAAGGGCGACTCGACTAGTGATGCAAACGGCTTACTACCAGTTTATTGAAACGCGGCTGGAGGAAGTGATACCTAATGCCCAACAGGAGGAGTGATGCACTGCTTTTAGCTGCTGCACCAGCGTGTTTTCAAACTAATAAAATGAATTATTTTCGCAGACTGCATTAAAAAAATTACGAGAGTGGTCAACAATACAAAAGTCCATGCGTGGAAATTTATCGAATAACTGAACCCTACTCTACTTAATTACAAAGCAATGAGTCAGATATAAGCTGACTTCAACAGCACGAACATGGTGGAAACCCCCGCTCAATCGGGTGTAGTATCTCGGCATAAAACACTTTAGGCTACCCCCAGCAAGGGTTTCACAAGGGGCTCAGCGTTTTTAATGCACCCAAGGTGGTGGTTTTTCTGCCGTTTTAGGGTGTCTACATATTGTTAGGCCCTTCACGCAGCCCTCAGGGCTTATCCCGTTCTGTTATGGTGCAAGTATCAACGTTTTTCCTTCACCTATGGCTCGTCAAATGGGCAGAGGGAAGTCTGCGTATAAGATGGAAATGGGAAAGCAAACAACGCGAGAATGCGCGGTGCGTATCTTTGAAAATGGGGCAGATGTCACTCCCTCTCCAGTGGCACTTCAGAAACAATACTTCAATGACTGGCTTGCGTCACTCAAAGGGTAGCGGTTGCGCTCGAGGGCTAACCAATCATTCCACCGGACCTGCGCGAAAAGCCGCGCAGGCCGTTGAATTCAAACATTAGGCACAGCTACCAATTTTTTTATTTTTTAGTTGGCGCGTTGTAGTGGCAGTTTGTATTGTGGTGTGCTGATATTTTTATTTTGTTTTGCAGCTTCCTTTTTACGCGGCTGATTAATACGCTTTTAATTCGTTTGCTCCGTTTTCGTGGCTTTCTTATTTAGTTTTGTGGTTTTCCATCAAAAAAAAGGCATTATTTTTTGCACAGCGGTAATACGCCTAACATGGCATTCAAGCAGACTGGCCGGAACGTGCGGCTTCTTTATCCAATTGCAGCGTAGGCCAGCTGCTTAATTTTGACGTTAGGCCGCAAAGGCACCCATGCACGTTACTCTAGAGTCCCCAAATCAACCCGCGGTCATTCAACTCATTGCCGACCTGGACGCTTATCAAGACACGCTGTATCCACCCGAAAGCCGTCACTCGTTAGATCTCACGTCGCTGTGTCAGCCAAACGTCTTGTTTGCAGTAGCACGAGACACCGAAGACCGAGCCATAGGTTGCGGCGCAATCGTTTTAGGTAAGGCCTACGGGGAACTCAAGCGTAGGAAACCTATGGGGTCAGGTCTTACATTTGACACGAGCAATCAATTTAACTTGCTTTTCAAGCCACTGTAAATTTTATCTGATGAAAAATGTAAGACCTGACCCAGTGACTTACGCTGCCCTGTCCACCTAGGTGACCACCATGATTCGACTGCTCTATGTTAGCCAAGCCGCTTCCGGAATAACTGAGGAACAAGTGAAGGACATCCTAAAGTCTGCGCAACAAAAAAACCCAGCCACCGGTCTCACTGGTGTCTTGGTCCACGGTGGAGGTCTATTCATGCAAGTCTTGGAGGGGCCAGAACAGGTCGTGCTCCGGCTGTATGTGAAGATCCTGGATGATCGCAGGCATAGCGATTGCCAGATTCTCCATATCTCACCCGCAAACGATCGGATATTTGAGAAATGGTCGATGGGAATCATCGAGAGCGATCCCATGCAATTTCAGCACATCGCCGAGTTGCGGGCACGCCGTCTGGAAGCCGTTCTAGCGAAGACGTTCACAGATACCATGCGCGAGTTTGCACGGACGCTGCTGCTGCAATAACTGGGGTCAGAGTGAAAACCTATAGGGTCAGGCCTTACACTTGACATGAAGCAATCAATTAAACGTGAGCTTAACCCTTTTTAATTTATTCAGCCTTGCACCCCATGCGTGAGGGGCTTAAATCTATCCAATACAATCAAACACTTAGAATTAATTCCCATTGAAGGGCATCACCACAAATCGCGACAGATAATCACCCTGCCCCGCAAAAACCCCGCAGAAGAAATAATTAAACAAAGCAGTTAAGACATATATTTGTCATATCAAATTCATGCCACCACCTTACGCTGAACGCTAAGTAATCAATCAACAACCTGACTAAAAGCAAGGAAAAGGTGGAAATCCCCGCTCAACCGGGTGTAGTATATTTGCATAAAATATTTCGTGCCGCGCCCAGCAAAACATTTCAAGGAACGTAGCGTTTTTATACACCTAAGATGGTGATTTTTCTGCCGTTTTAGGGGGTCTACATCTTGTTAGGTATCCCTTTAGCGGAGTATCTCGTCTTAATTATCAACCTTGAAAAAAGCAAAACTGAGAAAATTATGCAAAACAAAATAAGTGGCGTAATCATTTTTATTATTGGTATTACTGGTTCAATAATGCTGAAAATTTATGGCATTATTTCAGAGCCATCATTTTTAACATTTACGGTGCTTACTGTCTTAATAGCTTTATTTATTGCTTACTCAAATAAGGTTCAATCAATAAGTCTTCTTAAAGGCGAATTAATCCTGAAGGATATAAAGGAGACTGAGGCTTCAATCAAGGAACTAGCCAAAGCAATTCTGGAAGTAACAGAGACATTTCAACATGGAATAATGCTGGAAAGTTTTGACTGTGAACCGCAAGAAAAGGCGGTAGAAAAACTGCGAAAATTAACTATCTAACAAGTCGTTGCAGCACCGCTCCGGCACTTCGTGCCTGCGCTGGACAGTTTTTAAGTCGCAGTTTTATGGTTTTGCTGCGCAAAAGTGTTCCATAAAACCACAACTTAAAAACTGCCGCTGAACTCGGCGTTAGGCACAGCTACCCATTGTTTTATTTTTTAGTTGGCGCGTTGTAGTGGCAGTTTGTATTGTGGTGTGTTGATATTTTTATTTTGTTTTGCAGCTTCCTTTTTACGCGGCTGATTAATACGCTTTTAATTCGTTTGCTCCGTTTTCGTAGCTTCATTATTTATTTTTGTGGTTTGCGACGAAAAACGGGGCATTGTTTTTGGTGCAGCGGCAATACGCCTAAAACCTCTAGGGTCAGGTCTTACATTTGACATGAATCAATCAATTTAAACTGCTTTGCAAACCACTGTAAACTTTATCTTATGTAAAATGTAAGACCTGACCCCGTTACTTTCAGGGAAAATAAATGAACCCCAAAAAGGTTGCAATAATTACAGGTTCAAGCAGAGGTATTGGTGCTGAAGCTGCAAAGTTATTCGCTGAAAATGGTTATGCGGTTTGCATCAACTATATTTCGAATGACGCTGCTGCGGAAAATGTGAAAAATGAAATTCTGCAAAAGGGCGGTCGTTGCATTTCTGTAAAAGCAGACGTGTCTATTTCTAGTGAAGTTGCTAGGTTATTCGAAACAGTAGATTCAAAGTTTGGAGCAGTTTCAGTTTTAGTAAATAATGCAGCCATTTTAAAAAATCAATGCTCATTAGTTGAAATCTCAGAGGAGCGTTTTGCTGAGGTGCTTCGAGTAAATATCATGAGTTGCTTTCTTTGTAGTAAAGAAGCAATTAAACGCATGTCAACCAAAAACGGTGGCGTTGGCGGTGTAATTGTTAATGTATCTTCAGGTGCGTCTAAAAGTGGCTCTCCAAATGAGTATATTGATTACGCTGCGTCAAAAGGTGCAGTTGACACACTAACGAGAGGTTTGGCTTTAGAAGTTGCAGCAGAAGGAATTAGAGTGAATGGCGTACGTCCCGGTCTTATCTACACAGAAATGCATACATCAGGTGGTGAACCTAATCGCGTTGACCGTTTAAAATCCAAAATTCCTTTACAAAGAGGTGGCAAACCTCAAGAAGTAGCAGAGGCAATATTTTGGCTTGCCTCTGAAAAATCTTCATTCGTCACTGGCAGCTTCATAGAAGCTGCAGGAGGTTTGTAGTGCGGCGTGCTTATTTATTTTTTGTGCAGCGGTAATACGCCTAACATGGCATTCAAGCAGACGGGCCGGAACGTGCGGCTGTTTTATTCAATTGCAGCGTAGGCCAGCTGCTTAATTTTGACGTTAGGCGTCTCAAAACATGCACCAGCTATCAATCGAGCCCGCAAAACCAGAAGACAAGACCCTCTTGTTTCGCCTTCTTCAGCTGTACTTTTTCGACTCGACCCAGTGGAGCGAAGAGGACTTACAAGAAGATGGTTTATACGAATGCGAAGAAGAAGGACTTCTGAGCTACTTCGGTTCTGACGAAAGAAGTAGAGCGTACATACTAAGAGTCGACGGTAAGCCCGCAGGCTTGGCGCTTATCGACAGCGTACAGTTTGAAGGCAAGCAGATATCCGAGTTTGCAGACCTTTTCGTCTTGCCAAAATACCGGCGGCTCGGCCTAGCGTCTGCTGCTACGACTCAGATCGTCATCAACAGCAAGAACCCGTGGCTCTTTGCTATTTTTCGTAAGGATCAAGAAGCCAAGCGCTACTGGCAAGCTTCCTTCAAACGACTGCCGTTTCGCAGCGTGCGTGCCGCAGATGATCCAGCGGAAGATCAGTTTCACCTATTTGTGGTCAATGAGCAGTCCGTCCCATCCGACGTCTACTAACCCTTTAATCAAGCAGACTCACTCCAGCGGCGGTTTGTGTTGCGGTGTGCTGGTATTTTTATCCTGCTTTGCAGTTTTCTGTTTGCGCTATTTATTAATACGCTTTTAATTCGTTTGCTCCGTTTCCATGGCTTCATTATTTAGTTTTGTGGTTTGCCACCAAGAACGGGGCATTATTTCTTGCGCAGCGGTAATACGCCTAACATGGCATTCAAGCAGACTGGCCGGAATGTGCGGCTTTTTTATCCAATTGCAGCGTAGGCCAGCTGCTTAATTTTGACGTTAGGCATGCCAATCACTACAGAGGTACTTCAATGTCAAAAAAAATCCTCAACTCACTCTTTGCCCAGAAGTCTTGGGCCAATGGAGAGCTCTTCAATGTGATGGCAGCAATTCCGGCGTCCGAGCACGCAGCCCCAGTGCATACGGCAATCCGCACTCTCAATCACATATACGTAGTAGACCGCATCTTCCGTGCTCACCTTCTTGGTGAGAAGCATGAATACTCGGCGACAAACACAAAGGAAACGCCTGAGCTAGACTCGCTAAACTTCGCTGTCGCAGAAACAGATCACTGGTTTGAAGAGTATGTGACCAACATCACCGACGAGTCGCTTGCAGAAAGCATCTCTTTTCAATTCACGGACGGCGATGCTGGGCGAATGACAAGAGAAGAAATGCTGGTTCATGTCATTACTCACGGAGCCTACCATCGTGGCAATGTCGGCCAAGTATTGAAGGATATCGAGATAGCTCCTCCGCGCGATCTGTACACAAAGTTCTTGCATGTTAGCCAGCCTACTCGCCGGCATGACTAAGCCTTCAATCGAGAGGACGTACCCCGGCAAGCTGGGTCACGCCTTTCATCTCAAACGTTAGGCATCTGCATTATGCTCACAATCACGCCTGAAGATCACGGTTCCTTTGATTCCGTTGAACTGATGAAGGAACTTTCAATGACGCTTACTGAAATCACAGGCGATAGTGGTCAATCATCGTTCGACCCAGACGATGTCCGCACTCCAAATGCATTCTTTGTCATCGCCCGAAATCTTCAGGGTCAAGCCGTTGGTTGTGGCGCATTTCGACCGCTACAAAACGGAGTGGCCGAAGTCAAGCGCATGTACTCACGCCCGGGAACATCGGGCGTTGGCTCAGCGATTCTCGCGTTCCTCGAAGCCGAGGCCAAGACTCGCGATTATCAGGCGCTATGGCTGGAAACGAGGGTTGTTAATCATTGTGCGGTATCGTTCTACGAGCGGCGCGAGTACAAAAAAATACCGAACTTCGGCAAGTACATCGGAAATACAAAAGCCGTGTGCTTTGAAAAATGGCTAACCCGGCGTTCAAGCGGAGCTGCTCAGCCCGCTTAACTCTACGTTAGGTCTCAGACAGAACTCGCAGCCCGAACATCTGCCTCTCATCAAATACAGGAGAAACTGAGTGGACTACAAATCGATCAGCTTTCAGCATAAGTTCGGCCTCTTCAGCGAGCAATGGCAACCGAGGGTCATTGCCGAAATGAATGACTACCAATTCAAGGTCGTCAAATTGCAAGGAGACTTCGTCTGGCACGACCACAAAGACACTGACGAAACGTTCATCGTTATTGAAGGAAATTTACGTATCGATTTCCGCGATGGGGCAGTCAACGTGTTAACGGGAGAGATGTTTGTCGTTCCAAAGAATAACTGGGGTCCAAAGAATAACTGGGGTCAGAGTAAAGTTAAATCTGCTTACATCAGCTCTGAGGGTATGGAGCACCGCAGGGTTTAAGCTTACCCAGCAATTACGCCGAAATCCCATTGCCCTACCCGCCCAAACCCACTAAGCGATCATCAAAAAATCACCAAAAACCTATAGGGTCAGGTCTTACATTTGACATGAATTAATCAATTCAAGCAGCTTTGCAAACCACTGTAAATTTTATCTTATGTAAAATGTAAGGTAGAGTAGAGAGCAGGTTTTCACCTACCCTCCCTCATCAAACCGTGCATGCGATTTTCCCGCACACGGCTTTCCGATGTTCTTCACATCAAGCATGCGCTAATTTCCAACCTGC
>NZ_JAWQUO010000045.1:0-37142 GCF_033446605.1 Iodobacter sp. CM08
CATTTCCATGGTGATCACCTTTTATCCTCTGCTCAAGAGTTAAGCAGAATAAGTAAAGCACCTGGGTCAATTTTGGATCGGCAGAACTAGCTGTAGTGGGTCAGTTTTCGGTCGGCGTCAACACGTCTGGCGGTAATTTCTTTACCCCCATCAAGCACAAGCCCTAATTCAGGGATAGACACATCTACCACCTCTGACTCAACGCAAAAGGGCGGCTCAAAAAGTTTTGGAACAATGTGAATTAACATTTAGCTTCCTGGTTTTTTAGTGAAATTCAGGTGAATCGTAACTTACTACGCGTGGCATGCTGACTAAATCGTTTATTGATTCAACTTGCGCCAATGATATAAACCCAGGGTCCTTTTTTTCGTTACCGTGCTCATGAGAAACCATTTCAATCATTTTCAGGCCTATGTCATTACCTAAATTTCGCAAAACACTCCATCGATCTGCCGTTGTTTGCGCTTTGAGGATATCACCCAGCACCACACTAGCTGCACTACGGTCGATATAAGCCATAGGAATGACTCTGAACTCAATTTCTTCCTTCGTTGCGAAGTCCAAGCCCCCAGCACCACATAAACAAGTGGCTTCAGGCTGATCTGTGCTTAAACCAATGATGACACTGCGAGCTTGATAACTATCTGCCATATCAAGGATTCGATCAGGAATCTGAAGCATGGTCTTTGCTTCTTTTTTCCAGTCTTCAGCTGATAGAAATGGGTCAAGAAGTTTGTTGGAACTTAAATCTAAACTTTGCGGCGTTGCACATAGCGCGTGATTAATTTCCTGCGCAATCTTGCATCGAGCATCTCGATCCATATCGTCATGATAAAGATCGTTGATCACAGTCTTGGTTTGCTCTGCCCAATGCCGGGCAATTAAACCGACAGGCACTTCTCCGTTACTAATGACCTCAAGCGCTAAAAGTAAACGCAAATCACGCATTAGCAGCTGAGCCCTACCATCCACAAATGAGGATGCGCAAAATTCATTTTCGTCTAAACGCAACGACACGCTGGTTGCAACGGGGTGTAACGCTTTTTGTGTTACTAGCTCGGCCAGTAACGCATTAGCCTTGTTTTTGCCTGGCTCGTATTCATCATCCATAAGGCCGAGTCTATTTTTGACAGTCTCAGACGGTTCGTGTAAAAAAGCACTGCGTTGCTGGTTAAGGGCTTTCAACTCGTAACCTCCAGACGATAGGAAGTCATGCAACGCACCCTTTTTGTGTTGTATTTCTTCCTGCGCACCTTCAGGTGCGCAGGAGAAAAACACATTCCGGGTGGTTTTACTTGGGGCTAAGAGCTGAGTTTCTTTTGTCGCTCTAACCTGCCCTCCCTCACTAAGCCTAAAAGCATCAATCAACTCCAAATTTGCAGCTCGTAAACCAGCATATAAATTTTCCCACTTATCTATCTTTGTCGTGGCTCCTAGCACTGCAATGATTTTCACTGCATTCATCGACGACAGTTCTGCCAATAAATCACTCCAACCTTTGCCGCGATAGCGGTCCATATCCGCATCATCAACCGGAATAAATGAAACGGCTTGCAGTCGTGTAGTCATGGCAAGCAGGCCGGAGCTTTCAATTTTTGCAGCGTCAATAATTTTCAAAACATCATCTGAGCCATACACATGATAGGGAACGCCCGGATCACGCATCATGAGCAATCGTTCTTGTACGGGAATCTTTGCAGTCATCGGTAAGATTGCATTTATCCAATTTGACTGGCCTGCGCTATTGACTTGATTAACGCCCGCCCCTTCATATTTGGCATAGCCAAACCCAACATCGGTAACAGCAATAATCCCTTCACACTCAATCCGCGAATCTTGAACTAACGCCCCGACTTGGTTCATGCTTGATAAGTCAGCATTCGACAAGACGAAACTCGCCCCAGTATGGTTATGAACAACCCAAAATTTAGCAGCTTCTGGAATTTGAAGGACTGACCCACTTAATATGCTCAGCAACAAGGGGGCCTGATCTGTTTGTCCAACAGTATGTCTAACGATTGAAAGCGGACGGTTTTCTTTGTCCATCACAAGCGCAACAATATTTTCCTGTGCGAATCGAGACATATATCGAGTTGCAAGCGCTGCGGCATAAGGGGAATCGATCTTTTCAGGCACCATCGTTGTGCACACTTCGCACAACTCGACTTCACGCGTACCGGAAAATTTAATTACGCCCCCTAATTTCATCATCATAGAAGGGGTCTGGATCGGTGAGACGCCTTTATCCCTTTCAAGTCCACCTTCATCTCTCAAATTCAGATAGCTAACTGGCTCGTGCTCTTCCTGGCGATCAACGGATTTCGCTGCTGGGGCTGTTTTCGATTTCCACCATTTTGCGGTTATGCCTAAAACTTCATCGACCTTGCGCTTCAATTGGATAAGGCTGGTGGCGACTTGGTCAACTATACCGGACTCATTGGTCATTTCACGTACAGCAAATCGGCCCAAACAGGCTAGGGCTTTATCGTCCAGCTGATCAGGAAGAAATCCCGCACGAAGAGATGCAGCGTTCAATTGATCCCGCCATCTCGCAATCATACTATCCGGGTGATCCACACTCGCATGTTCAACAGCATGGGCTGCGAATTCCTCGACAACTAACTTTTTAGGTGTACCCCGTGGAATACTCTTTACAGAATTAATGATCCAGTCCGGCACATCTTCCTGACGGCCTTCTGCCATTGATTGGTCACATTGTTTAAAGACTTCATCCAATTTCTCGAACAATCTAGTGCTGCTGTACATCAAATCTTGTGATTGGCCTACCAACCAATGCCAGCCTTCGTGCATAACAACTGACCTTACAATTTCCACTCCCAGGCTCTCTTGTTCAAAGCCATCTGCGATCAGGTAAACATCGTTGGAAACATTGTCATACAGCCCACGGGGGTTAGGCTCTCTACCTGGCGATTGAGACATTAAGGCGATACGTGCCTCAACATCGGCCCGTAACTCAGCAGGTAAATCTTTTACCGACTGAACGACCACAATACGACCTGCCCCTTCGCTCTTTAAGGTCACGCCGAATGCTGCCTCAACCAGCGCTTCCACCGCTTCTTTTGATGCTGCCATGGGTGGTGCTGCAGTAGCACTACGCAGCACTTCTGCGGCCAGATCGGCATCGCGTTCACACAAGGCTAAGCCGTTATACTCAAGCGTATTGACTTCTGCATCAGCCAGAAAATGTTCTATGGCATGAAGTACGTCAGGATAGTGGGTATCTCCAATAGGCTCATCTGAACTATTCAGCCGGGTTAGTTGCCATTCACCGCTGACCTTGGCGCTGTTATGTAAGACAAATTTTAAAATGCCTGATTGCCCACTCACAAAACCGTCACCATTATCTAAAAGTGCAGCAAGAGAGCCTTTGGCCTTTTCCTGCGCAGACATCATCGCGTCTAAGCTCTCTTCAAACTCGTGAAGATCAATTTTTTCACCCATCATGGCGCGATGATTGATCGCACTAAACTTACTTTTTGCTGCTGATAACTGAGAAATATGCTGTCTAGCGACCGGAACGAGGTCATGTTCCACTAGCCCAGTATCGATAAGGACGCATGTAGGCCTTTTCCCATAAAGATCTCGTTCCAAGTCCTCAATTTCATCGCTAACCGAATTAATTTGGTCATATAGATCGCTGATTTCTTCGGTCCATCCCGTTTCTGGATTATTTAAAATAGCTTCAGAATTTTTTAAATTTTCTAATTGCAGATGAGCAGCTTTTAACCGATCAAACTGATCTGCGTAGGCGCTTCGAACCACCTGTTTTGGCAAGCTGTCGTACCAAGACTTCCCTTCTGCAGAGAGCATGCCAAAGTTGATTTCAGTTTCAGGATGCTTTTTTTGCAATTCGGTGATCAATTTTGTGGCGAACCCTTTTCTCCGAGCGTCTTCAGGCACGGACATCATCTCGATATTAACGGTCCCTCGCCATTCGCTAAAATCAACGACTGCGACGTCTCTTGTCTCTCCTGGCGTGTCGCTCTCCATCTGCAATGTCATGGAAAGATTTAACTGATCACCATAAACACCTCTTAGTGATTCAACAACAGTAAAGCGTTCATCATTCTCCACATGTTCAGCTAAACCATGGTCAAATCGAGCAATTAACTCGTCTAAAGAGACATCTAGATCATCAAGTGGATATCGAGCTCGACGTTCCTCTGCTGAGAGCCCTGCACGTCGCATTGTTAGCCGGGCTTCAGCTTCTCCTGCTAACCGCTGATAAACCCCATGGCTACTCAATTTATCAACTTGCTTAAATTGAGTAAGCACTGAATCGAATTGTTTCTTGTCTTCTAAATGCGCCTTAGCTTTCTTTTGAAGTTGGGTAATTCGTTGTTTGACGTTCTTTGCGCCTTTTTCAAAAACATGGCTCTTCCATGCCAAAGGTATATTTAGCTGTTCTTTTTCCAATTGATAGACTTGCCATGCCGCATCCCTCACCCATTGATCACGAACATGGCCAGCCGCCCGAGGCATATTCCCAAGGTCACTTGTTACTTTGAGCCCCCACTTCTGCCATTCTCCAGTTTTACGAATTGCAGAAGGTTTGATTCCTCCCTCCTTTTGGGATAGCGCCAACCAATGCTCTAAGCGTAAATCTGAATAAAGAGCATTTAATTCTTCCCGGATCTGATTGTATTCAGAAGATCCATCACGAAATTTTTCAAGAGATGTGGCCAACTCCGTTTTCAAGCGTTCTTTTGTATCCAGATTGCCGCCGCTTGCAAAACCTTCTATCTGCTGTACCGCGTGCTGCAATTCATGCAGCAGCAATGGCCTCTCATTTAAATAAAGGTCATCTGTTTTGCGCTGCCGTAACCACTCCTCACCCTTGTTTTTAATCTGGTGCACATTCCGATTTACGTTTGCAATTTCATAATCACGATCAAATATCTTGATTAGATTTTCACTCCCTATAAAGGCCGCATTTCCATCAGCCAGCTCAGGCGTTGTCGCTACACGCACCTGTTTCAGTGAGGGGTAGGCGCTCATTAATTGAGAATGAGTCAATGCATTCATCACCGAAACGGGGCGGTTGAGGTCCTCGTTCGCAAATGATTTCAGGGCAACGTCGCTATTCCATTCTCGATAGGTATTCCCCCTCCAGCCACGCTGGTTTTCATCGCGTACTGATGCCGAACGGTCATCAATTTCCCAACGGAATTTATTATCCCAAGGCGCTCGGAAAAACCCCGTCTCGGTCCAAATATCACGAGGATCTGCCCCTTTTTGTTCCATTTCTTTAGCAAGAGCGAGCGCAGCCTCATCTAAGGTCGCAGCCGATTCCCCAGCAAAAGAAAACCGAATATCGCTGGTTTTCGATGAGAAAGTGCCAATGTTATTTGATGCGCACTTAATTTGAGTAGGGTCATAGACAATGACGATGTTTGCTTCTTCATGGGACCCAAACGCCCCAGTGTCACAGACATTTTGAATCTGCACACTATCCGCCCCCATGTGTTTCGCTTCCAATGCTAAATGATTGGTCGATTCGTATTGCTTATTCAAACCAACTTGGATTTGAGCGCCCGAATCAGCCATTTCGTTGGCTTCTTCTTCGCTATAGACCCAATCCTCATCACCATCAGCATCTAAAACATGCCAAACTTTTTCTTCAGGACCATTGTCCCAATTTTTACTTTCCCAATCGATGTGGACTGAATCACGTAAATTCAGGAAAACATCGTAAACCCCCGGCTGTTTAAGGGGTAATTGATCCAAGAACTCCAGTGCCTCTGCCCGCCCGCACTCAATTTCTTCGCCTTCAAAAGAAATCAGATAGCCAACTGAGTATTCAAGCTCGGCACCTTCTTCCAGGAGAACATCCTCTAAGGCCTCGTCGGGTTCAAAATAGAATTTATTGGTCCCGTCTTCTAGTCCAACGACAATCCCTTGAGTCACACTTAACCCATTCAGTAACGCTGGATTAGTGAGTAACTGTTCAGCTGTGTATGTAGGCGCATCATCGCCAGACCCGCTATAACTTTTGGCCATGGACAATGTGTCACTAAAGAACGTACCCGTGCCTTTTTTAGCAATGGGTGCCTCTGGATCAAACTCTTTAAATCCGGATTTTGGAGACCCATGAAAATACACTTTCGGCTCCCCGGATTCACTAACCCCTTTTGATGCATTGGCGGCATCATTTTCCCAATCCCCAAACCAGGCTTTAAATGATGGCGTCCTGACCGTTAGCCACTGCCGCTCACTTAATTGAGTTTTGTTTCCTTGCGGGTCTTTAAGCCATTGCGCTGTCCCTTCATACTGCTGACGAACTGCCGCGACTTCCTGGGCTGGATCAATGGGGGCGTATGGCACACGAGTGTCAACGGCATACGCAACCATCTCCACATCCCGGCCAAATACTTTACGTGCAGCACTCAACGTTGTGCCTGTGGCCAATACATTCCCGACAAGAACAATTCTTCCTGTGGGAATATCATCCCCGGCAAGTTTTAAACCCATTTGATCGACTGTCGTGGGCAAACCATTCAATTTTTTGCGATAACTGGATTCTCGCTCATCTGACTTCAAAACATCTCGAACCTCGCTCCCAGTGATCGCTGCAATGCTTTTGGCCAGAGATAACGAGGTGTGCGCATATCCGCTGCTATTCGGCAATGGGACCAATATTGCATTAGCAGGCACAAGCCCTGCCATTTTCTCTGCAGCCTCTTTAATTGCGCTTGAACTACCCGATCTGATGTCTTTCGCCAAGGAACGAACATCTTTGTAATCTGCAACTGCATAAACACCTGCAGCGCCATTTGAAGGCGCGGCAAAGGCGAGTCTCTTTGCTGCTTCGACCGCCGCAATAACATCGCCATATTTCAATGGCAGGCCTGTATGGTGATGAATTGGGCTAAACCAACCTTTGATAGGTTTCCCCAGCTCTTGAGCCACCAAAGTTCTCCGACGATTTATAGATATCGCTTGGCCATTATCAGATTCATTAACCCCAATGTAGGGGGCTTCAATGCCTAATTCCGACCAATTCAAGTATTGGGTGAAAGACTCTGTTTTCTTGATGTCGCTCTCAGGTTCACTGAGCAGCAAGTCATTTGCATTAAATTCAGTGAGGACACGAACGTACCGCTCCTCTTCTACATCGCCGTATTGCGCTAGTGCAGCTGAGCCCAATGGGTAACGCTTGAACAGTGCAGGAACTGTGCCATTTGAAGGTATTTGACTCTGCTCTGCATCTCGGTTGGTCAACTCGTTCACACTAAGCCGAACCACTTCAGACACAGATCGATCAGGGACGCCCAGTAGCCGTGCTGCAATGGCCTCTGCCGGGGAGATGACATGATCCGCACCCAAAGCCTCTCCAGCACCCTCCGCAAGCAGTCCTTGCGGGGAAATAACGGCTGAGACGGGGGCATCGATCTGATCTAAAGGAAAGGCCGCTCTTCGTTCATCAGGGCTCATGCTTGCCCGCTTCCTCATCAACCTTTTTTCAACTTCTGACGATTGACGACGATACTGATCCACAGCAGAGGACATACCAACTTCCGCTGCCCGGATCTTCTGGTCCCATACCCCTGCAGATACCCACTGGTTTACGGCTTGACTAACGAGTGTTTCATTCCCCCATAGGCTTGCTACTTTGACGGGGTCAAGTTTAAATTCTTTGACGATGCTATTTACATTCAACAGTCCAAGCACAACCTTGGCAACTGGCTGATTCGCCACTTTGCCACGCTCTGACATCATCTGTTGAATTTCATCCAGCACCACATCCGCCTCGTGCTTGGATTCCGAATGCACTTGGTCGAATCGTTGATTACTTTTCTCAAGCTGGCCCAGCACGTCCTTTCGAATCGCACCTATCTGGGATTGCTTTGCATACTGCGAAAATTGAGCTAATTGGTTTTTCCAGCCCCAGCCAAAATTATTCTCAGCACGGTCATCCCGCTCCCAACGCCAGGACTGATCCCACGGAGCCCGAAAAAATCCAGTTGTTGACCAAATGTCACGTGGATTATCACCCTTCAATTCCATGGCGCTTGCTTGCGACAACGCCGCCAGATCAATGGGGGCGGTTGATTCATCAACGAATGAGAAAGTGTCTGTGGTGCTGGGCGCTTCAACCTGAAGATTCGCTGCAATTTGGCGTGCCTGAACCAGTCTCAAATACTCGCTTGATGAAATAAGGCAGGGTATTGTTAAATCACCACGTACACGAGCTGCTGTGAGGCGATGTTTGCCATCCAGAACCGATGCATAGGTACTGCCTTTAGCTGCCTGCCCAATTCCAAATTCAATATGAAGTGGCGTATCAATGAATTCTTCTACATACCGTGTGGAGAGATCTCGATCAATGAACTCATCGAACAAATCACCATGAGTGTTCGGTGAGAGCCAATCAAGGGGTATATTAACCATGATAAAGTGACCATTTTCATGTGGCCTATCTTTACCTGACCTCTTCAACCCTTGGTCCTTTCCGCCATAGAGCGCGTCTTCCAGCAGCGCATAGGCTTTCTGCCCACTGATTAAAGTGACATTCGGAACCACCCCATGCTCAATCGCGCCGGAAATTATTTTTCCGGTCGAACGCTCAGGAACAACACGCATAGAGAAACGAACATCTCTCTCCTGCCCGTCATACCGTCCAGTGTTGCCTATGACAGATTTAATCTGCTTGCTATCGAACACCACAAAATTATTGGCGATGTACCCACGATCTGAAATATTTTTAAATACCAGCCCGTCACGACCTGTTTCTTTGGCACTTTGAATCGCCTCAAAAGTCGGCACGCCCTCGATACTGAGCCCATCCTCATCCTGCACGGCTGTATTCATCATCCGTAAATAAACAGGCATAACGCGGGCTGGCATCTCACCGGCCAACTGATCGAGCATATATTTATTGAGTTTGGCTTGGGCAACGACCGCAGCCTTCTGAGCATCAACGATCTGCGCGTCAACCATCTCAGCGTCAGGCAACGTTTCGCGCCACATCATACTGGCCATGCTCTCTACAGCGCTCTCGGGCCAACTGGCAATGCCTGGCATCGTTTCTGCCAGTAATTTGGTGGTTTCTGCTATTGCGGCTTTTTGAATTGAATCTGCCAGCTCGTTAGCGCTTTCAAGTTCACTTTTGTACAGCTGATATAAACCATCAGAACCAGGTGAACCCAACTGGGCTTCTCGGGCATCCATAGCCAGCCGTAAACTTTCCATACTGGCATCTTGTGCATAACTGGAAGCCAAATCCGGGCTATCACTAAACCAGAACTTCTGCTGGCCCGCACCACTGGCATCGTCTATGTCTGACTCAAATACCGAAAAATTATTTTGAGCTGCTGTTCCATGGAACAAAACCAAAGGACGCCCTTGCTCATCCACTGCACTGCTTTTACCAAACCAACGCCAGAAATTTCTGATCGACTCAGTAGAGCTGTGAATAAAATGGCCATTGCTATTTTTCGTAGAGCGAAACTGCCCATCCACTTCAACGTGCTCAGGTAAGTAGTTTCCTCCTACGTGCCCAACATTCAGACCGCATGTCGTCCAAAACTCTCTTAACCCTTCTTCTTTTGTGGGGTATTCTGCATGCGCTATTGGCATTTCATCGCTATCAAAGAAGGTGATCCGACTCCCCTCCTTAGAACCAATGATCCCCGTAATTGCTACCATGCCTTTCGCACAAAATGGACGCTGAATTTCCAGCCTGCCTGCCGTCATTGACACCTTGACTAGGGCGGTTAAAGCCTTCTGGTATTTATCCTGACCCTCATCATCAAAGAGTGCTGACTCATCTTCCCGTGTGGCCGCAAATTCGACCTCTAATTCAGCGATAGACTTCTGGGGTATTTTTTCTAGTGCAGGCATACCTTCTGGCGCTCTAACCATAATGGCATGACCAAGTAAATTCACCTGCTGGCTCAAAGGGGTAAAACCCAGGGACTTATAAAATTTGAACAGGACTTCTGATGTGGTGCTGCGCTCTAATGCAGAGGCCTCCACTTGAACAGGAAGGTGCAGTCGGTCACAGGCTCTTAACAATGCCTCAACAGCCTGCGTGCCGAACTTTTGGCGGCGGTGCGCCTTCGGTGTTCTTAGGTCTTTAAGATGAACGTGCCATTCGTTATTACGATCTTTCTTCAGCTGATAACTGATCAGCGTTTTCCCAATCACTGCCGTCCGTAGTTCAGTCACCATGGCGTCTCCGCCCGGCATGGACAAATCAATTGGTAAGCCTTCTGCATTGATCCCACGTTGCGTCAGTTCTTCCTGGTCACGTGTTTTTATCCACGTGTCGTAGGATGCTGGTTTTGCAAACGACAAGCCGCTTGTGCTGCCCACTTCCTGCCAAACTGGTGGCGCACCATAGGCATTCATTGGGGCGACAGCGTCATTTCTTATCCATGCCCACGGTTCACGCACCAAATCAGCTACAAGCTGCCTTACTTCATAAGCTTCGCTAGGTTTTCCGTTAAGCGAGGAGCCTAAAACATCTGCAATGGACTGATATCCATTTCGCGCCAAGTAACGAACAAACTCCTGGACAAAGCTTTCCCAGCCGGTGCCATCAGCAAGTTCATTCGTGGGGAATTCGGATAAGACGCTGGCTATCTGCTCACCGCGTGACTGCGTTAAATGGTTCTGCTCTACACGAGCCTCAAACCAGTCAGGATTGCTCTCTGCCAGTCGAATAAGCATGCTCTCCATCGGGCTTCCTTGTGCAGCAAGGAAGCCCTCACGAGCCAAGCGTGTGCGCAACAGAATTAACTCTGCTTCAGCGGGGCTCTTGAGGGCATCAGTAAAGAGATGTGTTTTTCCATCTGCATAGATTGCAGACACCCCGCTAACACTCTGCCCATTAATAAAGGCCGCTGTGCCAGCGGGCAAGGAGGCGCTCTCAATCCTGTCGTGCAACAGGAAATCAGAACCGAAGGGATACTGTGAATTAGCTAAGTGATGAAGTTGATCCAGCGAGCTGGCCGTTTTTAGCTTTGATGCTAAAAATGGATAAGCTTCTACTTGTTCGCGTTGATCTTTTTCGTGATCCGTTTGACGACTAAGTTTTGCTCGTAAGCCAGCAATGCCGTGGCCCGCTGTTGGCGAAATTTCAATCTGCTTGATTCGACCAGCCCCAAGTTGGAGCCCATCCCAGTCGATTTCTCCGTTTTCGATGAAGTATCCATCAGGTGTGGTTTTTCGCTCATCTGTAACTCCAATTGAATTCCAAAATGCTCGCGCTTGAGGAATCATATCTACGATCAATATCGGATCGGGGCGGTTCGATACTATTGAGGCGACGACCTGCCTTCCCAGCCCTTGTCCTCTTACAAAATCCCTCAGCTCAATATCATGTATGGCAGAAATATCGCCATAAACATCGACCTGTGCGCTCATACATCCAATGATTCGATCACTCGAATCACGGATCGCAAAATCATAAACTTTACTATCTTCAGCAATAAAGACCGCATGTCCTAATGGTAACGCATCGTCTGCAAAATCACCGTTCTCTACACCGGCCCGGTGCAGTATGGCCTCAATGGAGAATAAAGCATTTCTATAAGTTGGACCATTCTCGTTAATACCTTTTGCGGTCCATTGATGGCCAGAGCGTAAATAACCACTAGAAAAACGATCCATTCTAAAGCTCACACTTTTTTGGCGCAGAATTGCGCTCATTTAGACTTGAATAAAGTGATGCTTCACCGAGATTAGATCTTGTTTTATTCACTATATCTAACCCAGCAATGGTTCACCACTTTTCCATGCATTTTATAAATGACAATTCGATATAAAAATAAAGGCAGCATTAATAATGCTGCCATCATTTTGTATTTTGGGAGGCGGATTCTTTTTTTTCTTAAATATCTAATGCAGGATGAATAGACGAAGGGTCCTGCTGAGGAGCAAACAATTTCGCCATGTCGTCAAAAATTTGGCGTGACTGTTCAGCTTGGATTGTTTGTTCCATAACACCAATCCATTCATCAAGCTTCGAGCCCTCACTTCGATCAAACAACTTCATGCACATACTTTTTATGCCACTGTACGTAGAAACACAGGTCGATTCTTTCACCTCGCCACTGAGCACTGCATTATTCAGCCCGGCAAAATAATGCTCAACATAAGTACAAACGGAATCAAGGGAGGACGTATTTTCTGCTTGAATTGACGATTCTTTAGCAAGTTCGGCTACATTGGGCCCAACAACAAAATCACGATACTCATGCTCCGTCAGAACTACATTTTTTCCTTTTCCATCCAAGTACGAAACGACAAAACCGTGTCCACCCGGTGCTGCAACGCCCATATTTAGCACGCCATTAATTCCTATATCTACGATCTCTCGGGCTCGGCTGGTCCCCGTTTCGATCATTTCATTCACAATTTCGCGAGACGAAAGACCTGTTTCATGGGCCATGATAACGACCCCTACAGCGGCAGATAGAAAACGTAAGGTTTCTTTTGCCTGGACAATATCAACTGGGTTGGTTGAGCTGTGGGCTCTGATGCGCCGTCCTTCCATTCCATCCAAAACTGCTTTGGTATGTTCGTAATGCTTAACGCTTGAAAATTGTGTTTTGACTGTTTGCATACCCAACCTAGCTCATTGCTGGCTCTACGCCGCTGAAATCGCGTCTCAAAACCGAACGCTTATCGGCAGTGCGAGCAGTTATAGTTTCATTCATCTGTTTTAACACAGCCGAATCGATTAAAATGGGCAGAACATTATCCTTTAGCATAGTTAAAGTATTTGTAGAAGTTGCTGGGTTGCTTGCCACTGCACGAAATTGATCTCGCTTGAATACAGCATCAAAATTGCTTGCAACTCCTAACGCTGCCTCGTCAAGGATGCCCTGATTTCTTACGCCGGACAGGGCAATATTTCCGATTTTTTCCCCTTTTCGACTTAAATAGACCTGTTTTGCCAACAATGACCATTCATTCTCACGCCCTTGCTCATGCCCTTGGCATTCGTCACTATAGGAAATTCTTGATTTTCGCGCAACTTGCTCTACTAACGGCGTCAAAATCTCATCCGTATTACTGTAACGCCCCATCAAACTAACTACATTTTCATGCGACAAAGAATTGTTTTTGGCCAATCGATGCATCGTTTCATAATCTGACGCATAAACCCGCAAATTCAACAACTTAGCTTGCGCCACTTCACTAATTCCAGGATGTGAAGCAATGGCTCTACCTAATGCGACTGCTTCATTAGGGAACTCATCACTCCACGCTAAAACTGCCCCAAGCATTTCTTCATGCAGTTTACCTTCTGCACTATCATGCAGTTTCGCAACATCAATTAGATGCTCGAAAGCACGCAAAGGTTCATTGCGCAAATTATTTACGGCAGAATCGAACAGCTTTGCAGCTTCACTGGCCGCCACGGCCACTTGCTGTTGAATCTGACTATTTTCGTAATAATGCACACTACTTGCTTTAATTACAACAGGATTAAACTGGCCTCCTTGTTTGGAAACTCGCTCTTCAATCCCCCTTTTAATCTCAGCAAGGGTTACTAACTCAGGTAAATTGTTTGACATTAACTTACCATCCCAGGGTTATAAATATAATTTTTCAAATCCTTTCCTGAACCACTTATTCCAAATGATTCAAGAATCTCTTCTCGGCAGAGCGCTGGGATAGCGACATACCGGGAGCCATCTGCTGAGCTCCATGAAAAACAAAATTCACCTTCCCCTTGCTCTAATTTCTTAACTCGAATTTCATCCAATACTAACCCAACAGATTTTCGGGCCATTTTCATTTCTTGTGAGCCAATACTATATTCAGCCACCACTCGCTCAAGATCATCGCCACGGCCAATTAAATCCCCAGCTTCAATCAACATTAAATCAAAACCTTCGGCCACATCCGCCAATACGACTGGCCGACCATTGGGAGATTTCTCACCTAAAGCGTCAAGGTGAGCGGTATCAAGAATCAATACCCTTTCAATTAACCCCTTAAGCTCGAAACTTGGGTCCCATCCAGACTGCGTTGTTAAGGAACCAACAAAGTTTTTAGCAAGGTCTAACCGTTCGTGATCGAGCATATTTGAATTTCCTCATATTTGGCCTTTGAGCAAGATTAACCCGAAAATAATTAGAAACGAATGGCAAATTCCAAAATTCTCACGAATAGTCCTGAAAATTGCATATCCCGAGCAAAAAACACCCCGAAGCCTATATATCGCCTTACTTTTGCCTGATCTCTTTGAAATATATGTGCAGAATGCAGTCTGGACAAATAGCAGGATCATTCACCACATGTCAGCAAATGTATTTACACCTCTATTCGACCCTTCAATGGCCCAACAGGCCGACCTTTCTTTAATGCTTCTATGGGCAGTTTTTGGTGATGTGATTACATTTCTGCTGCAAGGGATGGGCGTACTCTCAGACTCTGAGGGAATGATGAGGGCCTCTCAGCAGCTGGGCATGCTCTCTAGCTCTCTCGCTCACACACCTCTCTCCCTGGGGGGCGAGCAAGGCGTCGTCGCCACCTTCAATACCGGCGGGTTATTCCTTGGTTCCATCTTTTTCTTTTTCATTGCAGTGTTTGGTATATGGAATACAGCCAGTGATGGCGTAGCGCTCGGGGCAAAGTGGAATAGTAAAAATACGGTACTACGGACTATGGGAGCATTGTCGATGCTTATCCCTGGGTCGTATGGATATAACGCGCTTCAAATGTTTATCCTAACCATAGCGATTTCGTCTTGCGGACTGGCCACGCTGACATGGCAGGCTTTTGTATCGTCCACTCTTGATCGTGAAGTTGACAACATGGTCATCTCGGCAGTAAACCACAACAGAAGTTCTGACGCACTGATCAATTCTATTTATAACATGTCGATGTGTGCGGCTGGCTATGGCGATGCCATGGCTCAATTAAATGATCCCGACTCACGAATAACCTTTAACGACACCGTCAAAATTTCCGACCTGAACATTGACACCAACCTTGCTCCGTCTTTGATGTCCACTCAGTACAATATTAACTCCTTTGATGTAAAGCAAAAAAACGAAACGATGGGGGTTTGTGGCTCTGCCAATGTTGAATGGAGTATCCGAAAAAATGCAAACCTAACTGCTGCGCCAGGTAAAGATCAAGGCTTAGTCAGAACCATTTTTTCAAGTGAATCTGCTGTAGTAGAGGAAATGGCCGACAAGATGCGAACCAATGCTGGTTGCATCTTAATGCTTACCTCTCAAACCCTGACAAACCGTACTGTGGGTGGCTGCGCTTTGGACCCAGCCACCCAAGGCACCGTGATGAATGCTATTTCATCTTTGAAAACGGAATTTGACGAAATCCTCAAAGACTCAATTGAAGTAGCTTCCAATCCTGACTCGGCTCTTATCCTAGACTCTGCTGCACCAATTAATCCAACCTCTCCCTATGGGATTGCCAGTGGAGCCAAGCTTCAAAAACTTTCAAATGGAATTGATCAAATAATTCTGAAATCTTATGGTCAAATCCTGAAAGACAGCTTACTTGGAAAGGATGCCACTAAATCTAAATTAGTGGCCTCTATGTCCAAATATGGCTGGCTTAGCTCTATGGTCATGTCAGGACGGATGTCAAAAATCAGGGATGAGATCCGCAATTCAACTAGTTTAACTAAAACATATCGTATCGTTGAGCCCAAATGGGACTTCCCAACACAATCCACCGTTAGTGATGTTGCTTTAAATGCTCGCGATATTATGCTGCGCTATAAGAAAGTGGCCCTTACTTTTGCGACGATCAATCAAGCTGGAACGGGTGGAGTAGATGGTGACCGTTCATACCAAGATGGCGCTCGGGTACTAACCAGCCAAATCTATGGAGAAGGCTCTCCTGATGCAAAAGCAGCTCAATCAATGTACTGCGGTGTCTCAGATCCTTTTAGCAACTTGAACGATACATCAATTGAGAGCATGGGCAGGGAAGGAAAAAACACCTTCACTTACTATTTTCAGCATGCGGGGGCCACACTCGCTTCCAGCATTGCCTCACAGCTCGCGCAAGGAGGCGCAGATCCGCTACTTCAGATCAAATCAGCTGGTGACTGTATTGTTTCAGTCGGTGAAATTCTCTTACTGAGTGGGCCAATAGTTAAAGCACTACTCGAAACGAAGAAAAGCTCATGGACCGCTCAGATTGCTGCAACTGCTGGTGATGTAGCTAGTTTTGGTGCTGTCACAGGACTTCAATACCTCGCAGAAACCTTTGTATCTATCTTCTCTGCAATCCTGCCCTTACTTTATGCTTTGCTTGGTGCTGGCTTTATCATGGCTTATTTTCTTCCCATGATGCCATTCATTATTGTGTCCTTATCGGTTGTTGGCTGGCTTATTTGCGTGCTGGAAGCAATCTTTGCAAGTGTCTTATGGGCAGTTATGCATTTCTCTCCTGGTGGCGACACATTCATGGGTTCACAAGAAAAAGGCTACTTATTGCTGATGAGTGTTTTCATGCGCCCTGTACTTATTGTCGTGGGCTTATGCTCAGGCCTTGTGTTGCTATACCCTGTATCTTGGTTCATTGGCAATTTCTTTTCAATTGCGGTGTCCTCGACACAAGGAGGATCGTTGATCACAGGGATTGCTGGGCTCATTGCCTTTTTGTATATTTATATTGTTTTGATGTATCAAGCCATCAAACTTTGCCTCGGGCTACCGCAAACTTTGCCAACAGAAGTTATGGCTTGGATTGGTTCATTTGTTAAAGACTTTGGTGAAACCAATGCGACCAATACTGCCAGCGGCATGATTTCCAGTGCGGGTAGTGGTGCTGCTGGTGGTGCTGCACGTTCAGCTGGAGCGGGCCTCGCCGCTTTCCGTAAAGATGTGCAAGAGAAACGAGCAGAAAAACATGCTGCTACTGCAAAAGAACAGAATGCGGAACGACATAAGCAATCAACCTCCCAATCAAATAGCAATGGGGGTGGTGTAAGCTCTAAACCAATGAACGTGACATCTGATCCTGGCGCATTGGGCCAGACCGGAAGACCAGATTAAGCCTGCAGGGGGTTGTTTAGAATAAATTTCAATTTGTTACTGCACAGAAAAAAGCCACTATGAAAGTGGCTTTTTTCTATTAAATATTTCTTCAACTTACATTGATACTTGTTGCACTAAATTTTGGCGCTGCGTTCGAACAACGTCTTTATTTTTGTCCTTAGAAAATTTAGGCTTAACAATATTGTCACCCGTCATATCAACGCCAAATTGATTGCTTAAATACACCCCCAGCCCCTGGGCTGTAGCACGATATTTCTCCACATTCCAGCCAGTCAATCTTCCTTCTGCAGTCCAATTCCACTGCGGCTTACTCTCTTGAAGAAAAGGATGCAAGCCTACTGGTTTCACTTTTCCCGTTTCTTGCTTCAATCCATATGCACTATCTGCTCGTTGGGTTCGTGAACCCAGTTCAACAATCAAAGGAATTCCTGACGGAATTAAGTCACTTTTAATGTTGACGGCCTTTACAATCAAGGAATCTAAATCTTGATATGCTGCGATATCATTAGCAGGAACAACATCAGCTAACAAGCTAGGATTCCAATCGATCCAATAATACATATTATTAACAAGAGACAATTCCATACCAAATTTATCTTTCACCTTTTTTTCTGCTTCTTTTGAAGATAATTTACCAGTAGCAAGAAGCCTTTTAAATTCAGTTGACTGCAGCATTCTCGACTGGATTTTATCTTCGAAAGAAGCACCAGGATTCCAATGGGTTGGGTATTTTTCTTCATCTAAGGTAGCAAAAAAACCTGCATCTATATCAGACCTTACCGTATCAATCACAGCAAGCTTGTACCGTCCTGCCACAGCGCTAGGATCAATATCTAGCAATTGAGCTACATCGCCTGTTGCTTGCAATAAAGCTTTATGTTGGCCATCAAGAAAACTGGCCGCTATGCCTAAACTTTCCCTTAAGGTATTAATTGTTTTGCGATCATGTACGTTTATTTCTTCTAAACGGCCAATATATTCTTGTAGAACTTTGTTCTTTTCGACCATTTCCATATACATCGCATGCTTGGCTATTGCCTCTTCTTCCAGCATATCCCTTACGCCAGTAGCCAAACGAAGTTTTTTTTGGGCTAAATTAGCATCTTGCTGTGAAGATGCCATAGCCTGGTCATTCATCCCCTGCCGAATTGAATCAAACATATCCATTTACGCACCCTCACTTTAATTTTTTTGATTAGATTAGTCTTAACTAAATTGGTTTCAACCTCAAGCCATTACATTACAAAAATTCAAATAAAACCAAGTAAGTTTTAAATTTGCATCTCATTTGAATTTTTACTCCGGCTGCATTGAGAGTACGTCATTCATACGCCACAATCAATACCGATCGGTAATGATTGCCAAAAATACCACACCATGCCGATAGATTATTTTTTGCTTCGTATTAAATCCATGGCACAATCACAATATCCAGTACCGAGCGGTAACATAATGAGCAATATTACGTCACTCAAAGATGTGGGTAAAATTCTACGGGCCAAAAGGAATGAGATGGGCCTGAGCCAACAAGCGTTGGCTATTCAGGCTAATGTAGGCAATCGAATCATTGGCGAAATTGAGGCTGGAAAGCCTACGTGCCAATTTGATAAAGTCGCACACGTCATGCAACAGGTTGGGCTTCAATTGTGCGTTGTAACGAGCAACCAAGGGTAAGTGCTCGTTTATTTCATGCTTTCTAAAACTTCAGCAATTTTTCCTACCGGGGCCACTTTACCCATCCCCACAAACCACCCCATTTGCCAACTGAAACCATCGACTCCAGGCGGCTCCCCAGTTTCAAGGAGCCCCTTTTGCGCATGATCATACCCAGACTGGAAAGATTTCCTATCGATTTTAATGAAAAAGTTACTTTTACGAAAACGCCTCGACCTTTCTTTGTTCGTTAAGGCTCGACCCGTTGCAGGCCGCCCTTTGGGTTTAAAACCAAACATGTCGATAGTGCTTTTGTCTTGGTCTACTTTCACACTGGCAATCCCATGCTCTATTTTGACGATGAAATCTTGGCCTTTGGCAGGGCCTTCCAAACATTAGGAACTTCCACAAAGCCAGTTTTGAGCACGTTTACTCGCGCAGGAACAGTTAATAAATTACTCCCTCTCTCACCGACTGTTCTCAAGATATGTGGCGAAACAAAGCCGTTCTCATAAATAATACTGGGCGTCCCATAAATTGGCCATCCAACAGAGGTAAGCACTGCAGATAGATCTTCAGCAAGCGTATAACCTTTTTCACACCCCTTTACTACAGAGTCTGCTTTCGAGGGATTAGGCAGCTTTTTCTCCCTCATCCAAACAGACCATGCTTTTGCTGGATCTGAGCTGCACCAAATCCTATTTACCGTGAATTTATTGATGGGGTTAATGCTTGTTGGGACCATGCGGATGACACCATCCATGCCTCGAGTAATGGCATCAATTGAATTATCAAGTTTCGTGCATGACGGACAATCGACTGCAGTCCATAAAAATAGGTTCCTCCCTTCACCCGACCCCATTTTGTATTCCAAAATGAGGTCAGGACTAATATTCTGTAAGATTCCTGCCTTCAGAATATCAACCCCCTCTTTATCCACAACCTCACGGGTGCTCACGTTAATGACTTGATTGCCGGGCAGCATAATCAAATTTGCATCTTGATTAACAACGGCTGCTGCATCATCTTTACGATCCCTCACCACCCACAAATACTTTACTGGGGATGGCCGAACGAAAAACTCCGATGCAGGTCGTTTGGTAAATTTAGCAATTACATCAATCTGCGACTGTCCATTACTTCCTGCGGCCCACGCAGTTGCCCGGCGAAGGTCCCGGTTTTCTAATTGCTCATACCCAGCAAAAACTGGCAGCGCACTGGCCGCCAGAATCCCACATAAAATATGATTTAACTGCACGACATGGCCTTTGGGGTTGGTTTCTTATTTGCTTGCTTTTTATTTTTCTTCACAGGCTTGGGGGCAACCGGGCAAGACGCTTCAACCAAAACAATTTCTTTTTCAACATTTACGATTGGCTTAATAAGCTCAGCTCGCGCCACAAGCTCTTTGTAATTTGCCATCTCCATATCGGCTTTATCGTAAAAGGAAAATCCTTTCTCACGCAAATGTGCTACGCACGATGCAGTGATATCCCCCCCCTGGACATCAGGAGGAACTTGCCGTTTTGGCTCATCCGTTGTGCTGCTTACCTGGTCGGTCGTCCCATCGATAAAACCTGCATGAGAAAACCCTGAAATCACCAAAAGCGCACTTAATAATAAACGTTTCAAAATACAGATCCCTTAAAATTTTAAACGGTAACCTTCGTACTGAAGGCTCGTTTTTTGGGTTTTCGAATTTTCAGCTACATCTTCTCCTTCCGTTTTGGAAGGCACTTCATTCATTTCACTCTTTGCTACCTGACCAGGAAGAGGATCATTTGTAGGCACTTCGTTTACCCCGACCTCTTCGATTTGTTCAGTCTTTTCGACGCTGGCGCTTTCCAGACCACCATGGTGGTTTGCTCCCAAATTTTCTTCAATCACCGAAGAAAATACCTGCGCAAACTCAGGCGCAGGAGCCTGATTAACTCTTTGCTCCTGCATCGATACGGGCGCTGATTCCGGAGCTGGAGTTGGGGCCGTAGCCAGAGCCAGAGCTGGGGCTGGGGCCCCAACAGCTGCATTTGACCAAGCTGTTGACTGGTGGCTTTCGGCCTGAAGGTTTTTTTCACCATCCAGCCTCGGCGCAGTAGCCAGCTTTGCTCCTGTGCTCCTTTGTTTAACAAGCGTTCTTTCCGGCTTATTCCTTTCCAAAGAAGCGGCTGTCGTCACCCCGTGAGTTCTGCGGAATGAATAACGTTGAACCACGATGTTCATATCAGCCTGGTTTGCTGCACTTATCACACTGGAAAGGTCATCGCTTTCAACCATTTCGAGGATTTCTTTACTTTTCAATCCTTCGATAACCATTGAAAGCAGGAACCCACTAAATAGCCCGTGTAATTGGTCACTGTTTTTTTCAAAGTAGGATGCAACCTTATCCAGCTCCGGTGAACATAACAGCGCGTCACGAGGTAATGCCAATCGCTTTTTCATAGTCATAGAAATTACGCTTCGTCCATATCCAAATAGAGCGTCTTTTTCAGCATCCCACGGGCGTTAGCAAATTCGCCGTTTTCTACCAGGGTGATATTAGTGTCCTCACTCATCTGGTTTTTAATTTCATCCGCCAACAATAGAGAGCCACCACCAATCAAAAAAATGCCATCCAGATCATTGGCTCCTTTCATTTTGGCCCGAATGTCATTCATGATTCGAGTGGCTTGAGTACGCTTGGCTGGAGTAACCAAAGAATCGGACAAATCAATGGTCTTCCCGCGCATGCGGATCTTACCTGTACGTGCTAACTGCTCCATCGTTGACCGAGGTAAAATATAACCAGGATCGAGTTTAATATCGGGATGAGTCTGAGACCGCAGATCTTTTTCAATGTCTGTTTCTACATGCAAACCACCTGCTGTTATTGTGAAGCTGCGCTGATGGTCCATGTCAACCCCACCCTGCTTAATAACAACCACATCCGTGGTATTGCCACCAATATCAACAAAGCCGATTGGAGCCAACTTTAAATTACTGAAATATTCATGATTGATCTTGCCTAGATCACTCACCAACATATCAACATGACCAACTACGCCTTCAGGGGCAACCTGGTGGTCCACGATTATTGGCAATACGACTTTTGGGTTCAAATTACGGACTTTGGCGCTCAGGATGTGCTTGGTCTTACGGTTGATAAGCTCATCATTTTTAAGGCCACCAGGTAGGTAGAACCGGTCATAAGGTAGGCCTGTGGTGAGGTTGACTTCCTTCCCCCCCAAACCTGCCAAATAAAGCGAGTGGTAAATCAAAGCAATCAATCCACCTGACACTGGGAATTCTTTTGATCGTGTATCCATGACTTGCAAGCTCGACGCTTCTTCCCCAACCACGGTGTAGCGTTCTGTTACAGTCGTTGCGCCAAGAACATATGTGACTTCATACACATTCTTGTCGTCTGTTTCCAGAACTGCATTGCCTGCAATCGCACCAATCGCCACACGAGAAGGCATCATGAATTCAAAAATTGCACTCGGATCAAGTGCATCTTTTGTAATAGGGCAATGCGATACGACGCCCGGTTCAATAGCCAATTTTTGACCATAATGACCATCATCATGGCCAACATAAACAACATTCTTACGACCCATATCCCTGACTCCAAAAAGTTTTTAACTACCAATAGTGACGAACGGTTTTTCGCTGTCCACTTACAAATAAACGCATTTTTCTAAAAATCACTCGGGTTGAAAAACCCTTGGTCTGGATAAAATAGAAAAATGCAATGAATACGACAATCAGACCAAAAACGAACCAACTTTTCCAAATAACCCATAGCGGAACAGGGATAAATGCCATTGCATCAATGGGCCCTACCCGAGTTGTGCCACCTGTCTTGCGCCAGTGGGTATCAACGACATTTCTACTCATATTCTGCTTCCTCTCTAGCGGCAACACGATTTAAAGTTTCAGCATCGATCAATCCGCGTTCAAATGCTTTTTGTGCGGCTGCAGTTTTACTCACACCGTCAGAGAACATGAACTTAGTAATTCTTCGCTTCAGATCTATATCTGAGGTACTAAGGGCGAGGTTTTGCTGTATTTTTGGCGTTATCTTTAGATAACTTCGAAGTACAGTTCGACGCCCATCCAAGGTCTTTTCTAGGGTTTGATTGATCAACATTCGAGAAGTACCAATCAAATCTGCCATTGCTGCGGGCCGTGCATCCGGGGTGTATTGAGTCAAGAGGCGTGGAATTATTGATGGAACGTCATTGGTATGAACCGTTGCCCAAACAGGGTGCCCGGTTAACGCCAACTGCATTGCTGCATCACAAGTCTCTGTGTCGCGTATCTCACCAATCACACCCAGGGCAGGATGCCGACGCATTAAATCACGCACAAAATCAGCAAACGAACCAACGTCACTACCTATTTCTTGCTGCGCATAGTCTGAATGGGACGACATCACAGAATCAAAAACAAATTCTGTTGGCGATTCTCCAATACAATAATTACCTCTGATTGGAGAATCCTCCCACTCGCCCAGAGCACGCAACATTCCTGCAAACGTTGTGGTTTTTCCCGATCCGGTTGGTCCACTAATCAGGCTCAGTCCATTGGGAGATAACATCCCTTCAAACATATCGCGAGGAACATATACCTGCCCAGGTACGTATCCAAAGTCCGCTAAATCCTCCTCAAAAACGAGCCTTGGTGGCTCTGATTGCAAAATACGAATAACAACCTGCAGGCCAAGATCTGATCTGTAACGAACACGGGATGCATTAACCCGGAATCGATAACGGACTTGTGATCCATCAAAAGTCTTATTTGTCTGATCAGGGTCCGTGATTGAATAACTCGATGGCTGAGGGTCTCCTGAGCTCACTCGGGTAATCACACCATCTGCCATCATCCAACGCAATATTTCCGACGCCTCGCCTTGCGAAATCCTTCTGCCTGGCACGGTTAATGTATGCATCCTTCCCCAAATATCAGCAGTTAATGGCTTACCGGTATTCAGATAAATATCACTGGCACCAGACCTAACACACTGAAGCATTAATGCTTGCCACTCCTTCTCATCATTAAACGAAGGGGGAATGTATACGCCGTGTTCTAGCTGCGGTTTTATTCCATTGCCTCTCCTCAAGCCACCTGATGCATTAATCATTTGTTTTGGTACTCATTCCTTGATTTACCATTCCTGCAACTGCTTCAGCGATAGCACGTTTTCGGCCTTCTACAATCGGTGCAATTTCTTTCAACACTTGTTGTCCTATCATTGAATCAAGCGCCGGATTCTGTGCATACCGTCCGTTGCCGATAGCCAGCCCCTTATCAACATTCGCTCCGGATTGTTGAGGAGGGCGTACTACTTGAGGTGCTTCTTTTTCTGGCAACGGCATCGGTGCTGGTTTGGCATTTGAACTTTTAGCCTTTAAATCTTCAGCTAACGCTTGCTCTAAAACCTTCTGCCCGATCAGCAAATCCATGTCTTCGGCTTCTTCGGCTTCACTTTCAACATCGTCTTTCTTTAGAAGGACAATTGATGCATCCGGGATGCCTTTCGTTTCGATCCTTTGTTTTGTTGTCGCCTTTGCTAAAGACGCCGACTTCCCATCTGCTTTTCTTTTTACAGAGAATCGGCTGTCATACACGATCACCGGCTGGTTTGAAGTCACCGCAGGGTCACGACTGGTATTGGCGGGCTGTTCATTGATTGTTTTCTCAAGAACAAGAGGTCGCCAGGCTTCACGGTTATTCACAAACTGAGGAATTGCCACCAGCTGTAATACTGTTCCATCAACTTCCATCTCGGCACCGGTTGCGTTCAGAGGTAATTTCGCCTCAGCAACGACAGGAATGCTGATCATGTTTTGATCGGCCAGTCGGTGGTAAAGAACCATGCCACCAAAATCTCGCCTGAGAATATCTACATCCTGCCGAAAAATATCGACCGCTTGTTCTACGCCTATGGGCCATCCGTCCTGAACACCCTTATTCCACGCAGCTTGTTCAACACTGTTTCTCGGCAACATCGACGCATCAGGGAGCACGTTCGAAGAGTAGTCCCGATACAAATACGACCGCCAGCTAGGGGCCCGTGATGAAAATTTCGCATCAGAAGTAATCTTATATACTCGCGAATTTGTGCGAACTACTCGCGCATCTTCATTGTTTGAAACGTTCCGCAGCTCAGTCAAAACGGGAGGGATCACACGTGAATCAATCATCAGACTCGAGAAGTTATAGATAGTGTCTAAGTTGCGACCAGCCATATCAAGGGCTTTGTTCGTCAGCTTAGTACGCCAAATAAGTGCCAATCGCACACTTGCTGCAAAGCCTGCTTCCCTGACTGCCTTTACGCGAATTGACTCATCTTCACTCGCCTTGTCGCCCCCACGAACTGGAGCCTTACCACCATTTTTCGAATAAAAGGAGTCTTCGGACAAACCAATCAAAGTAGTGTAATCCGTAAATTTAACCTTATTCTCTTTCTGAGCAGAACTGGCTTCTCGATATTCCGCTGCAAATATAGCGGCATTATCAAAAGCATTATCAATTGCTTCCATATTTATATGGCCCTTTTTAACGAGACAAACGTTTAATTGACGTATTGGAAGTTTCTTTGTAATAAATAACTATTTCTGAATCCGTCAACCGAACATCAATTCGTTGCCCAGGGTCTGCATATGCAATGGTTTTAATTAAATCAACACCTGACATGTTTTTCACCAGGACGTTTACCAAAACACCACCAATTGGCTTGATACCATATTCTTTAAAAGAATAGTCATAGGTATTTGCGACATCAGAAAGAATCTGACTTGCATCGCCATAGAAGTTGTAATCAACTTTATCCGTTAAGAATCGCTTACGTAAATTACTCTCCCTCCGAACTCTTGCATCAGCAGACAACGCCAACTCTCGCTGAGCATTTACGGCCATAGCTGTTGATTCATTCAGAAGATCCAGCGTTAGCTTCATCTCGCTTTTTTCGAGGGAGCTCAACTCCGGAAGAGCTTTCTCCGGGGTAGCGCATCCAGCAAAAAGAGAACTTGCACACAGAACTGCAATCGTACTCAAAGCTTTTTTCATTCAAAAACTCCGTTCTTAGTTGAAAAAAATTGCTTTCAAATAATACACGTTCCCCAGAACGGAGCACTCTCATAAAAACAAAAACCGCCCAAATCAATCCGTAAGCAAGACTATTTGCATTCTGTTTTCAATAGTCAGTCGAGCTACCCATCAAAACCTATCTTTTTTAGGTATATAAGGAGTTCTTTATGTACTCATTCGAAGACGCAACTATACATTAATTTCGTGGTTTTATTTGAATAAATATATTTACGGTTCGTATTCTACGAAGTTATTTTTAATACTTAAAAATCAACAACATAAACACGGTATCCGACAGGAAATCGCACAACATCCAAAAAGAAACCGAAAAAGAATCCATCGGGACTCCATAAAACAACCCAAAAACAACCATGAAGAGGCCGCCCCGGCAACCACCATGGTTTTGGTGCCTCATTCTTCATCTAGCTCTTTACTTGTACCCCCCCCCCATATTTTTGCCCCCTCCCCCTTTCTCTGCTTACCCCCAATTCCCCCCTCAAAGCACCTCTCCCCGTCCATCAAAATTTTCTCCATACGTATCAAATTTTCCCGTGTTATATTCCTAAAATTAATGGGCATGTAACGTGAGGGCTTTTGTTACGTCGTATCAAGTTTTTCTTTGTTACAGAGCAAATATTTTTCGCAATAAAATTAATTAAAGTTGAGTAAAAAAAATGTGGAAAACAGATGAAACAACAAGGCATCAAGGAACCCATTCCAATTACTTAAAACGATATCTTGGATGGCAAAAAACATTAGCAAAAATGCACAATACAGCAATTGAAAATGTGCCTGTTATTGTGGTTGTGGAGTACGTTATTAAATTATCATTATCAAGACGCACATCAACATGGCGACAATATCGTGCAGCAATTATTGCATTCATTGAAGAGAACAATAGAAACGAACTGCGTGCAATTGAGCTACTAGAAGAAGAATCAACGAGAAGAAGATTCGCTAAAGAAGGCACTCAAAAAGACAAGCTAATGATGCTAAGAACATCATCAAAGAAATCGAAGGGATTAACAAAAAACTCCCTAACCATTTTGGAATACAGAATTAAACAACTAAGCGAAAACCATAAAGTACACAACAAATGGGTAATAGACATAATTAAGGCAACTATTATTTCAGGAATACGCCCAATAGAATGGATTGACGCTGATTTATGCGATAATGAATTAGAAAAGAATCAAACACTTGTAATAAAAAATGCCAAAGCCTCAAATGGCAGAGCCAATGGTGAATACCGTACCATTATTTTAAATGGGGCCAGTAAAGAGGATATAGAAACGATTGAACTAGCCATTGGAGCCGTCACTGCCATTAAGGAATCAATTAGCAAAGACGGTGCCGTTTATAGCCACGATGAAATAAGAAATATAACTTCAACACGACTAAGGAAAAAAGTTGGAAGCTGGATTAGTCGCTATGTAATTAAATGGCTAAATAAGGAATGTAATTGGAAGGCTTTAGCTCCTGACCTAAATATAACCAGCTCACGGATGGCCAAGAAAAGAATTACAGATGAGCTAGATAACTCGACGCTATACACGTTTAGACATCAAATGTTTGCTAATGCAAAAGCCGCATTTAGTGATGGAAAAATTAGTCGTGAAGAAATCGCTGCCATAGGTGGGCACTCCAGCACAAGGACGCATCAACTTCATTACGGAACTGGAATTAAAGGCGATTCAAGCGGATTAAAAATTAAACCTACAGTCGATTCTGTAAGTGCTGTTTCAAATACCAATAAACAACGCTCACCCACACCGGACTTCATCAAGCAAGAAACAGATCCACTTCAAGTTTCAAATCCATAAGAAAAGGGGTGGCTATGTAAAATAGCCACCCCTTTATTATTGCCACCTCTGCAATAAATTCTTTATTGCCCACGCTTCCTTTTTTATCAAAACTTGTTTTTCAAAATATGTGAAAACTTCCTTCACAATCCAAACTTTCACACATCAATTCATCTAAATTATTTGAAAATATTATGAGGCAACCGCCGCTAAGTGGCCCCCTATTTACTCATCTTTTTCTGCACTGAATAAATGCCATCGCTCGCTTAACCATGCAGCATCGGATTAAAAAAGAAGCACCCACTCCAAGGCTGAAGGTTTTTGTCTGAAAATTATTTTGATGTTAAACAACTCATAAATTGCATGTAATATTTTTGATACGCGAGAAATCCGTGTCGATTTTAAACAAAAAATCTTGACTTATCCTGCTTAGAAAACTGTAGGGCAGAGGGTAAAAGGTAAAGCTCAGTGGAGGGTGTAGGAAGGACAGGTAGGGAATTGATCGCGGGGCGGGTAGCAGCAACAAAAACAAAAATATTTAATTAATGTACTCGCTGAGTCTATCTGAGCAAAAAAAAATGCACTCAAGGAGTGCATTAAAAAGAGTGCTGATGTTCGTTCGTAGGCAGTAGTACATACGTCTCTGAAGTCATTCTACATTTGCGAAAAAAAATATGCAATTTTGTTTGTCGCTCACATGGGCTGCAAATACCCACCAAAAACGCTCATCTCTGCTTGGGTTGTTCACCACCAGCTTTTAATACTCACCCCTATATCACCCCTTATGCGCTCTGCTCACTCACATCCTACCTATACAGCACCACGGCACTCACCTTCTTCTAGCAACGAAGTCATCTTTACTTCATCTAATGGCCTGCCGCCCTATTCTTGACTATTCCACCTACCTACAAAGCTGACACAACCCATGGTCACCAACCTCTCAGCAGTAGCCCGTGATTACAATTGCCTCATGGCGGCAATATGCCTATGATGAAGTGGCATATTGCCACGATGGACCATGGAGATAATTATGGAAAATGTTCAATTCAAATTTGACAGCTTGGAAGTCCGACCCTCTCGTGCATCCATCTTTTTAAAACGCCTGTCTGCGATGCTTGGCTTAAAAACCAACCTCAGAAACTATTCTGAATTGATTATTATCACTCGGGCTGGGATTTCGCCGCTGACCATCGAGCGACTGGCTACCCAAGAGGGGCTCGTCCGTTCTGAACTGGACTGGATCATCCCCCAGCGCACGCTATCGCACCGTAGAAGCAATAACGAGCCCTTACGCCAAGATGAGACGGAGAAGGTCATTCGACTCGCTTCTGTGCTTGCCTCTGCTGAAATGACATTCGGCGAACAGAAGCTTGCTACTAAATGGTTGCGCCAACCTAACAAGGTTCTTAATGGAATGGCCCCACTCGAAGCAGCCCAAACTGAGTCAGGTGCAAAGTTAGTAGAAAAAATGATGGTGCAGATTAATGAAGGGTATTTCGCGTGATTTTATGGCGAATCAGCAATTATTCGGATTTAAACGGCTTAGGCGGGATTCATGCGGAAGGAAGATGGCACGATGCAGGTCATCGTGTCGTCTACCTGGCAGATCACCCAGCATCATGCATGCTAGAAATGATCGTGCATCTTGATATGGATTTTTTCCCAAGCACTTTTCAACTCTTAAAAGTAGAAATCCCAGAAGTCGTTGCTGTGATGGAAACCGATGTAGGATCGTTTCCTGATGACTGGAAAGGAAACAAAGACTTCACTCAGTCATTAGGCACTAAGTGGTTGACTGAAGCGCCTTCAGCATTACTTCGTGTTCCGAGTGCCCTCATTGATGCAGGGAACAACTACCTTCTAAACCCTCTTCATCCAGATGCACAACACTGCAAGGTACTAGAGGCAAAACCGCACCCACTGGATGCGCGTCTTATTAAGCCCCTAAGAACATAGCCAGCCAGACACGACAACACCGAGTTTGCAGCACCACAAACCCATCAAGAGCCATTGCTCATACCTCACTGGGCAGAGCATGCAGGGATAACAAAGAGATCATGGCCCTTGATTATGTGTCGACCCTAGTGTGAGGCAGTCATAGCCAAAAAAACAGGAGCTATTTTGAATAAGTACCTAGAAGCAAAAAAGAGACACCATGTGGTCTGGGCAAACTATCTTCTTCGCTGGAGTAAAGATAGGAAAAATGTTTTCTACACAACGAAGACAGGGAAGATTGCTCACGACAGTGTGAAAGCAATTGCTGTTGACGACTACTTCTACAAATTAAGTTTTCTCACGCCAACGCATATAGAAATAATCAAAGCATATTCTGAACAGTGCTCCGACCAACAGCAGCAGCTGCATTTAAACATCCTGAATCAATTCCTAACGATCCAAACAACAGAGTCAAAATTTCGAAAAAGGAACATTCGGGATATTCGCTCTGAGAACATGATTCATGCTCTGAAATGCAACGCTCTGGAAAACCTTCACTCCATCCATGAAAGATCGGCAAGCCCCATCTTGGCTGCTCTTGCTGAAGGAGAACTAGATGTTCTTCAGGACCAGCAGAACATGATTGCTTTTATGTTTTTCCTCGGTCACCAAATGGTTCGTACTAAGACCTTCCGGGACGGAGTGGCCAAATCATTGCCTCGACGCAACGACTCGGAAATTAATCATGCTAACGCAACTACTGGAGCATGGTGGTTCCTTAGCTATTTGTTAGGTATGAATGTCGGCACCTATTTCTACTCCAGCATCCACGACAACACCCATGCATTATTGATTAACAATACACCTGTGCCTTTTATTACATCCGACCAACCTATCGTGAATGTCCACACATGCGTATCGGAAACTGAATTTGTTGTGCCACTGAATGCTGACTGCTTCTATCCCATCTCTCCGACAGTAGCCTACATCATTTGCGATTCTAATCGGTTCATGCCAGGCAAGAACGAAGTCGACGAAGCCACGGCCAAAGAGTTCAATACCAAAGTTGCAGCTCAAGCAATGCTTCACATCATTGGAAACACTAAGGAGGCCATACAACCATTCCAACAGTTTATTTGCAGGCGAAATAAGAAGATTCCGAATAGGGCGAAAGGGGGTTAATAGCAATGAAAAATGAGAAGTGCGCCATTTACTGAGTTAGTGTTGTGCAACGTTCACCAGCAGATTGGTACAGTAGCACTATATAGAACGAATGTTCCATTATTAGAGTCGTTGCACTTAGTTGGAAACATGGCGCTGACGTCGCAGGCGGCACAACAGGACAAGGACAAATCCAAGCGTCAAAGAACCTGAAAAGAATCTGAATCTGTTCGCAGGGTAATCCCCCCACAAAACCAGCTCATTTTTAAGTAGAATTTTCTCGCAGTCTTTGAGGAGCTTCTACATGAAAGCAGCACGCTATTCCGACAGCCAGATTATGGCGATTTTAAAGCAAGCTGAAGCCGGATCGACCGTCCCCGATCTGTGCCGCGAGCACGGCATGAGTTCTGCCTCTTTCTATAAGTGGCGCGCTAAATTTGGCGGCATGGACGTCTCGATGATGACGCGGATGAAAGAACTGGAGGACGAAAACAAGCGCCTTAAAAAGATGTATATCGAAGCCCAAATGCAGGCGGATATCATCAAGGAGGCCATGTCAAAAAAGTGGTAAAGCCATCTCAGCGTCGCGAGATGGCTCGCTGGGCCGTTGAAACCAAGGCCGTGTCCATTCGTGCGGCTTGCGCCAGTTTTGTAATCAGCACGACATGCTATCGTTACGTGGCCAAGCTGGATGCAGAAAATGTTCAAATCGCTGATTCATTGCTCCAGCTCACGGAAACTCATCGTAACTGGGGCTTTGGCCTTTGTTTTTTACATCTGCGCAACGTCAAGAAAAAACACTGGAACCATAAACGCGTCTACAGAATTTACTGTGATTTAGAGTTAAATCTGCGGATTAAACCTAAAAAGCGCTTAGAACGCGAAACGCCAGCGCCATTAGCAGTGCCGGCAGCAAAAAATGAAACGTGGTCGATGGATTTTATGCACGATCAATTGGCCGATGGCCGCAGCATTCGCTTATTCAATGTGATTGATGATTTTAATCGTGAAGGATTGGGCATTGAAGTCGATTTCTCTTTGCCAGCAGAGCGTGTAATACGCAGTCTGAATCAAATCATCGAATGGCGCGGCAAGCCCAAACGAATCAGGTCCGATAATGGCCCTGAATATATTAGCCATCTGCTAAAGAATTGGGCAGAGCAACAATCGATTGAATTAGCTTACATTCAGCCAGGTAATCCACAACAGAATGCATATATCGAGCGTTATAATCGAACTGTGCGTTATGAATGGCTGGCTTGCGATGATTTTGAAAGTCTTGCCGAAGTGCAAGAAACTGCAACGCAATGGCTTTGGACTTACAATAACGAGCGCCCGCACATGGGATTGGGCGGCATCACCCCGAAACAAAAACTGGCATTACATCCCTGACCTCTACTTTTAAGTGAGCTTAAGAATGGGGGGATTACCGCAGAATAAAGAAAAGAAAGTGAAGTGGTGCTGGTCGACTCGATACTAGTAAAAACAGACATGACCTTCTTTCATAACCAGCACCACATTAATAATCCAATCCTGCCTCTATCCCCCCCTCTTAATAGTCACCTCTTCCCCAGCCAAGCCATGGCCACTCATACTGGGTCCAATTCACTGATGGCAGCACCACAAAACAAACAACACCTCCTTCGTCAGTTTGACGGAGGCATAAAGCCTATATTAGGCTCCTCTGCATATTCGCTTTCTTCACTTAGTGGGATAATAAAATGACCTTTAGCATCTTTCGTGGCGACAAATCATCAGAATTAACAACGCCTGTGCGCATACGATGCGTACCGTGGGATATCGTGAACGCAATGGAAAGCATTACAGACGTGGGTCCAACCGGTAACGCATGAGGCGGAAAAATCAATCCGGATACAAGAGGTATCAGGGCGATTAAATCGGCTAATCGAAGATTGCAGCCTTGCTCTTAAAAAAAACTATTCCGCCTCGCAGTTAGCTCTGATCACCAAAATGGAATATGCCGAACCTGCAGAGCAGTGGATGCTTGGGAAAAAGAGCCTTCTTTAAATCAACTCCTCTCTATTGCAAAGCACTTCAACTCGAATTCTGATTGGCTGCTGCATGGCGAGCAAAACATGTTCAAAGCTGAATATGCTCGCACCCCAGAATCACCGATTAAAGGACTAGGCCTCTTAATTAAAGCCGACCGGTTGCACCTGATCAGAGAAATGTCGAGAGGCGCATTCGCCTTTGTTCTCGATAACTCATCAGGTCAATGTTCAACCTACCAAACCCCTTACCATATTAGCGAACAGACTGGCTCTGGTGGAGAGGCTTCCTTAGCCTGGCTCATGCTTACTTTTGAACTTCTTTATTTGTATTACACCCAGCCTGGCTGCGATAACAAGATGAGCATCAAAAGTTACCTAATGGATTCGGACACTTATTCATCACTCATTGACGGTAAAACCCACCCAAAAAATGCTCTGCGTAAAGCAAGCGAAGCGTCATGGTGGGAAGATATCTGGGACAAAGAGCAATTCAACCATGTCGATTACTGGGAAGGCTGGAAACCTCTTTGTGAAAAACTGGCTCAGAAACTTGAAACAACGCCTTATTCGATGGAACGTGCTTCACTGACAGCTCAGTTGCCTCTCCATACCATTAGCAATCCACCCAAGTGAATTCAGTTCTATAGCTACTGCTTTCATTAATAGGCCCATGATGGTGTTTATCCTGCATAAAGGCGAAACTCATCAGGGCCTAATACGGGGAGCAAGAGCAAGAATCCCTTTTTCGAAGTGATCTGCCGTGCCACCGGCTCCTCTTCTTTCTATTCCATTTCTGATAGATCAGCACCACAAACAAAACTGAATTCCTCATGGTTTGTGGCATTGGCTTTGTCCATCAGCTCATTGCTGACCTCCTCTCGTCTTTCGCCACCTTCCGTTAGAAGCCCAGCACCACTCCCCCGCTTGCCGCCCTTTCTCATGCCTCCGCAGCCACACTATTGAACTTAAGACCACTCACACTGGATTGAAGTAGATATCCACGCACGGTGTCATTCTGCAGGGCCAGCACCTGCTTCCAGCGTAAAAACACTCGCTTGAATAATACTTAATGGCAGCTTCACATTTCATTGCTTGGAAAGTCAGCCTCTCGTCATTCAATTCCACACCACGAAAAACTTGTGTAAATATACGTTGGCTGGCTAAAGGGATTGCCACGCAATTAACGTGGTGGGCGCTCACGGCCCCGCTCCTTGCTTAGAAGACCTTTTTAGGAAACTGACATGTCTGATTTAAACAGCAATAAAAATGCATCCCAGCTACCTCTTGATACATGGCTATTTTTAGACAATAACCTTTATGGGCGCTTGTTCGCAGCAGATAGCGATAAGAAAGATAACGACCACATGGTTGAAACATCTGCAAATCCAGATGGCTCAGACAAGTACCAGTGGAAGATTTATCAGCGAGCAGGAAATTACTTCCTGCTCAATAAAAAATACGGGTTTTTATTCGCTGCAGACACTGACAAGTACGATAACGATCATGTTGTTGAGTGCGCTCCGGACAAGACGGATCTGGCTCAAGTCCCCGAAAGTAAAAAGTGGCAGTGGCAAATTACTCCACTGCAACATGGCTTAGGATGGCTGATAGGCAATGGTGCTTATGGGCAAATGTTTTCTGCCAATGGCGACAAAAAGGGCGACGATCATGTCGTTGAAGCGTCTCCTTCATCCCCATCTCTCAATCAATCGGCAGCCAAGTGGGTTTGGCAAATTGTACCGGTCGAAAGCAGCCAACCCACTATCGAATTAATGCACCTTGATACCCCCCAATATGGGCACCTGTTCGCGGCAGCGTCTGACAAAAAAGGTTCAGACCATCTTGTGGAAACGAGACAAGGGGATGGGGAAGATATTGTCGGTGATAAATACGACTGGCGACTCTATTGGCTGGATGGGCAGCTTTATATCCAAAACAAAGCCTACGGCTTTCTGTTTGCAGCTGACAGCGACAAAGACGGCGACAATTTCATCCTGGAATGTGATCCTGATGTCATTACGCTGAAGCAGGCGATCAATAAGGGCTCGGGAAATGGGAAATGGCGTTGGTTCATGTTTGATGACAAGTTGGTCAATATGAAGCATGGCCAAGTATTTGCAACGGACAAAGCTGTTTACGGAAACGATCACGGCGTTCGCGCCAACCCTAATCGCTATACGGATCTAAGTTCGGAGCCTGGATACCAATGGCGCTCCTCGCCTGCAGATCCTAATCAGATGTTCGAATCTGGTTGGATGAGGCTCCATAATGCAGAGCAAAATGGAGACATGTTTGGCGCAGATTCAGATAAGAAAGGCAGCGATCATATCGTCGAGGTTTCGCCTGAGAAAACTGGAGACTCAGATAAGTGGTACTGGAAACTCTATCGCTACCAGGGGAAAGATTATCTTTGCAATAAGAAGCATGGTTTCTTATTTGCTGCAGACGGTGACAAATATAATGATGATCATGTTGCTGAGTGTGATCCGAGTGTGACCGATATTACTGTGGTGCTGAAAAAGGGCATGGCCAACAGCAAATGGCAGTGGCATGTATCAAGACTTAATGATCGATTTCAGATCCAGAATTTAAGTTACGGCACTCTTTTTACGGCCAGCGGCGATAAATTTGGGAATGACCATGTCGTTGAGACTAATCCCAACAATAAAGTAATCGGCACGAACAAAGCGGCATGGCAACTCTTTGCGTTTAATGACAACAAAGAAATAAACAGCCTCGACCGAGTTTTGCGCCCAGCATCCAATTGCGACTGGATGTCTACATTGCCTGATGCCACCTATTTAACAGATATCGCGCTACCAGGCACACATGATTCTGCAGCTATCCTTCGCTTTGGGCGAAGCTTATATGCCACCCAAAATTTAAGCCTCACAGAGCAATTGGAGAGCGGTATCCGGCTGTTTGATATCCGACTTCAGGTTAAATCCGGCAACACGCCTGGTAGTTATGAGTTCAACACCTGCCATGGCAATATTGGATCGGCTATAAATCTGAACGTCTACCAGACACTACAGAGTGCCCTTGATGAAAGCATTCAATTCCTAAATGAGCATGGCCGTGAAGCACTTGTCATGTCGTTGAAAATTGACGACTTCAAAGTGCCAGATAAAGACCGTGATGAAGCACTTAAAGCCCTGAAGAACTTCATAGACCGTTATCCTCGCCTATGGGCCACTCCCAATAAACTAACCCTAGGTAATGCGCGGGGTCGAGTTCTCCTTTTAAACCGCATCTCTAACAGCACCACGTTTGGTGCACCTGTCAGTTGGTCAGATAATACGACCGGCCAAACCATTCAGCCGCCCCAATCCACTGCCACCCGCGATTACCAAGGGTATGTTCAAGACCAATACCAAGCTTCATCGGAATCAGAAAAGTGGACGCACTTCGAGACCGCAATAAGTCACAAGCCGGATGCTGGCCTACTACTGAACTTTGCCAGTGCTATTCAAATGGCTGTGTTCGGGGTGTATATCCAGCCTAATTTTCTCAATTATCTGGGTAAGCTGAATCAACGGCCTTCCAGAGACAAAATGGGCTGGTCGCTTTGGGATTACCCTAATTGGTCTTATCCAATCACGGGGAGTGACCAACTAGCCTACGCCACAGTCACGGATCTCATCATCGACAGCAACTTTGGTTACAGCCGGTACAGCAGTGCATTTGAAGTGAATATGAAAGAAGATTTGTAATTCATCACCCACGCTGATTGCCGCTAGGTAATCAGCGTTGTTTTACAAAGGAAGCAGCCCACAATCGCTACAAGCGCGATCCCTCATTCTTGACAACCCAACACAACCTGCAACCTCTGCCGAGGGCGTGGTGGGCTTTTATTGTGCCTCCAGCATCAAATACAATCTAACGCAGGTCGTGTTTTTATAACGAGTTCGTCAATATGCAGGGCTGCTTTCGCAACTGCTCCATAGACGAGGCGCAAGCAGCATCTATAAAAAGGATTTTTCAGAGGGTATTTTTTAGTGGTTTTGGGCAGGTAAAAGCGTGTTTTTTGAAATTCAGCATTTCTATACAAAACAATAACTTAGTTGGCTTTTTAACCATAGCGCTGATACTTTATTTTTGCCTTGTCCATTTTCATGGCTCAAAAGCCATTTTTAGTGTGCCTCTCGAGGGAGGCAGTACGCTTTCATTAGCAATAACACGCCTAGCTTAGAAAACCCCGCCGAAGCTTGCCTCCTGTGAGCAGGGTTTCTTCTAAAGGCACACAACATGGGCCTACATCACTGACATTCAAATTGTGGCTTTATTTCGAGATCACCTTCGAGAGATGGTAATCCCCCCACAAAACCAGCTCATTTTTAAGTAGAATTTTCTCGCAGTGTTTGAGGAACTCTACATGAAAGCAGCACGCTATTCCGACAGCCAAATTATGGCGATTTTAAAGCAAGCCGAAGCCGGTTCAACCGTCCCCGATTTGTGCCGCGAGCACGGCATGAGCTCTGCCTCTTTTTATA
>NZ_JAWQUO010000046.1:0-36102 GCF_033446605.1 Iodobacter sp. CM08
CAATCGGATCCGTCGCCATTCGCGTCTGAACGACGAGGCACCAGCGGTATTTGCTAAGCAGTTTGAGCTAGAAAATTAGAAATAAACCCAAAGCGTGGTGTCCGTGATTGACGCAGCCCTCATATACCAAGTCGGAATAACTGGGGTCAGAATAACTGGGGTCAGAGTAAAGTTAAATCGGCTAGCAGCTGCCCGATAAACATAAAAAAAGAGAAGCAAAAGCCTCAATCATTCCTCGGATTTCTTCCGCCAACCAACAGGCCGTCCCACCTTATTAGCCGTCATGCGTCGCCCAGTCAGGCTTGCAACCTCCACTTCAAAACGCCCGTTGCCAAGCGCCATGCCTTTGTTCGTCGCTAAGCGGATGTCGGCCAGCAGTTGATTTTCCACATGATATTTAAATAAATCACGATAGCCCGCCTGCCGCGACGCGGGGTCGCTACCCAAGGCCAGATACAAGGAATGAGGAGTGCACAGCGCCGATTCTTTACCCAAGGCATTGATCTGGTAGCTGGACCAAACATAATCGGAAGGCTGTTCAACCATCCCAGCTCGGACAGGATTGAGCTCGATATAACGATAAAGCTGCAATAGATAGCCCTCTTCCTGCACCAGACAGGATTTAAACCGCCCTTCCCATAGCGTGCCGCTGCGCTTGTAGCTGAAGTTGAAATACCGCACATAATTCCTGCCCACAGCCTGCATCATCTCGCTAACGGCATTTGCTGTGCGTGGCGTGCAGAGCAAATGCACATGGTTAGTCATCATCACCCAGGCATGAATTTCAACCTGATATTTGACGGAATACTCAAGCAACCAATGAGCATAGGCCACAAAATCTTGCTCGCTGGCAAAGCAAACCTGCCGATTATTGCCGCGCTGTATCACATGCTGGGGAATATCAACTGGGCAGGCTCTGGGTAGTCGGGCCATGGGGAGACCGAGGGCAAATGGGACGACGGAAGTATAGGACGGTGAGAAGGAGGGGGAGGTTTAATTTGCTCTGACCCCAGTTATTTTCGCGGTACATCGTTGATTCAGAAGCTAAATAGCGACCTTCATCACTCAGAATAGGCACGATCTGGCTGGGTGGAGCGCTGTTAAAACGTGGACTGTTACACACCGATAAAATCGCCTGACGCTCGGTATCACTGAGCTTATTCGCCGGATCATGCCGTTTGACCAAGGGCCGCTGATCCGCGATCACCTTACCGGCCGCTTGCCACCGATACCAGCTATGTACCGAAATGCCGATCGTTTCACAGGCACGATATAAGCTCGCACCGGCTTGGCACGCTTGTCCGATCCACGAGATCAGCCGCTCTCGTTGGTCCTGTGATGTCAGTCTTCCTCGGGTTCGCCCCAAAGGGCGCGCACCTTTTTTTGCAGAATCAGCAATGCGGCCGCCTCCGCTAGTGCCTTATCTTTACGCAGAATTTCCCGCTCCAGCTGCTTATTTTGCTTGCGCAGGGTTTTGTTTTCCTGTGCCTGCTCCGGCGTGCTGACTTCAGCCTGGCCCTGCGCCTGAATGGAGAGATCGCGCCATTGTTTCACCTGCTCTGGGAATAAACCCTTGGCACGGCAATATTCGCTGAGCTCGATTTCGGACATGGCAATGGTTTCGACGACCACGGCAAAGCGGGTTTGGGCAGACCAGTTTTCACTGCTGCGATGATGTTCGGGCACGGGGCGCCCCTCCTGGCGAAGTTGATTTCGCCAATTGTACAGCGTGGCTTCGGAGAGGTTTTCTTGCAATGCCAACTGCCTGATACTGATCGGATGAGGAGCAAGCATTTTGCTTAAAATGGCGTCTTTACGAGCCTTGGGAATACGCGACATGATGAGTAACCAGCCCCCTGAGTAAGTTGGAATCCCTGAAAAGGGAGTATCTCAACTATCCTGACACAGGGGGTTTTGTTATTGGATCATTTACAATCACCAAAGATAAGGATCAACTTTAGTCACTTTTTTGTTCCATTCAGCACTGGTCAAGTCACCAACCTTGAAGTCACGCAACCATTTTTTTACTTGATAGTCAGCACTCCAGATTGGCTCACAATAGCCAGCACTTGTGAAGTGTTTTGATGGATTGAATAAAGTAATTTTTTCTTTATTCGAAACTAAATCAATACCCCACACACTATTTAATCCACCTGATGGGTAAGGATAATTTTTATCTAAAGAAACCATTGACCCACATACGCCCACATCATCAGAATAGCCGGGCCCATTGCCTAGCTCATTGCTTAATGCTTTGTAAATCGCAAAATGATTATCACCAATAATGGTTCCAAATGCATCCATGGTTAATCCACCTACGTTTTTAGCATTCACAATACCTAAGTACCATGAGCTAAATACGCTACCATCTTGTGTGAAAAACTCAGGTCTGTATTCGCGCATAGTCGGTGTGATTGCGCCGTCTTGGTCTACTAATTGTGCAAAAACATTGTTCGCTACTTGCCCTGCCGCTTTTGGATAACCAAGAAGCTTCCCAAGTGCAGCTTGCCCACCAGCGGCATCTACAGTCATACCAGTGCCAAGCAATGACTCAGGGGCAACCCAAGGTGTTCTGTGGCTGATGTTTACTGTTGAAAGTGGAAAATACTTCATCGCAATAGTGCGGATTTCGTCATCGCTGGGCATTGTTGGCAGCAGACCGCCGACTTGGATTGGAACGAGTTTAATATTTAATGGCTTTGAAATGCGTGGTTCAAGTTCTGCTTGTTTGATATTGTTTGCCAGGTTGTTATCGACAATAGCACCGTCCACAATTTCGGCTTTTACAATCAACTTTTCAGCCACTACTTGAGCAGCAGGCCAGCGAATAAGATAGCTTCTGTTCAGGTCAGGTAAATCAGTCGATTTAATTTCGGCGGAGGCTTGAGTACGATCTGTCCATACACCAGCATTGCTTCCATTATCTACAAAATCACGGCCATTAAACGCTGCGTAGTAAATATCCGCTTTATCTGCGGTAACAGGCAGCACCCTTTGGGCATCACGGGCTGCTACGACTTGAGAAAATACAACTGAGTTGTCACTTGCTCGTGTAATTGAAACTTTTAAGTTCGGCGCTTTTAAATTTGCAACTGCCCCTGTAACTGTGACACGAATAAGAGCGTCACGCTCTGCTGCCAAAGCAAAGTAGGGCGAGTCTGCTTGTTTTAAATTAATTTGGCCGAATTCAATTTTCTGAATTACTGCATCGCCAACCGTAACGATAGAACCTTTTGCAGAGTCACCATTAAATCCATCTTTGGCTTCATAGGTGAAGGTTGCTGCGGCATCAGGAGAAATGGCCATAGAAGCCCCTGATGCAGGTGGTGGGATAGTAGGCACCACAGGAGGGACGGGAGGCACAGGAGTGCCTGTTGGGTTAGTGCTTGGTGTGCCGGGATTAGAAGGGGCATCGGAGCCGCCACCACCGCCACCACCACACGCCACAAGCAAAAGCGAACTGATAATAGTGAGGGCAAGCGTTTTTTTATTTGTGATCATCATTTGACCTTTAACCGTAAAGAGATTGTGTAAAAAAATGAGGCTGAAAGTTCTTAATTAAACATTAATTATGTCAGTCATACTTTCTGCAATGACTTATTATTTAATGAGTAAATTGTCTTATATTTGCTATATTTTGGCAATAGCTATTATGCAAATATATTTTATAAATAATTAATTTTAACCTGAAACCCATTATCCATTAAAAGATAGCGAAGGCGCATTAAGTAAGTCGCGTGGTTTAACAACGAAAGACCTTCCATTGAAGGATTTTCATCCCATAATTTATTTTCATTCCTGTATCTTTGTAGACTAACTACTCTGCTTTCTTGATTTATTGCAGTAATCGCATTTAACGCATCGACTGCTTTTTCATTAAAAAGCCGATCAACAAACAACATGTATTCTGCAGTATCATGTGGATACATTTAATTGATTTGTCTCCCAGTATTGAATCGTTCGCATATTTACTTTTAGTATTTTTGCCAATCGTGAGACGGTAAATCCCAGTCCTTCACGTAAAGTTTTAAATTCAGCAGGAGTCATCCGTTCTTTAGCTTTTTTAGCTTTTTTAATTATTATTTTTTTTGAATGCCCAACAAAACTATTGTGATCTGTAAAGCGATATTCAACTGCAATTGGAACGTAATCAACCCTTACTTTAATTCCTTTATTAATAAGGAGTGATCTAATTCGATCCAGATAGGCTACATGTGTGGGGATTAGCATTCCATGCATAAATTCATTCTTAGCTAACATTTGCTTTTCGTTGTGATATCTTTTCAACAAAACTAATTTTTTACTTTTACCTGATCTGATTACATCATTTACAAATTCTTTGGCTTTGTTATTGATTAACCCATCAGCATATAACAAGTATGATTCAGCAAAATCTGGAATATTTATTGATTTCGAGTTTAGTTGACCAGATTCCCAATATTGAACTGTCCGGATATCAACTTTCAGCAAATATGCCAGTCTTGAGCTTGTAAAACCTAAGTATTGTCTGATTGTTTTAAACTCCGCTGATGATATCCCCTTCGTCATATTGCCGGGGTTCCGAAATTTATTTTTCTTCTCGTTAGAATTTTTAGTCGTTTCTGGTGGATTATCAACTGGAATTTCTTCAGTATTAAATCGAACAATTCTCCCCTTCATGTTAGAAACTTGTGCTTCTTGCGGAAACAAAGCACGCATGATCCGATCAGCATTAATTTTTTGTAACATGCTTCATCTCCCCATAAATTCGTAAAATATGAATCAATGTTAATTCGTAAATTACGAATAGTCAAGAGAGGCTGAGCAGCGCACTGTTTTTCTACGCAAAGCAATTAATGCCTGAAAATCGTGCGAAAAGTGCTTTTTGCATGCATTTCCAGAGGTTTTTGCATCCTATACCTAAGCAAATCCTGTAAAAATAGCAGTGTTAAATATTTTGCTGGTAGAAAAAAATGTCTGATTTAGGTGCGATTCAGTCTCTTCGTATTAAACAGCTTGTGGCGTCTTTTTACAGCCGCCCATTTAAAGATGAATCCATGGCGATGGACCTTTTACAGCCCGAACTTGAAGCCCAATATCTTTATGCATCTCCAACTAGACCAGTTTGGGTGGGGGCAGTTAAAACTATTAGCAATGAATCACCTACAGCTAACCCTCGCGTTTTGAGCGTCAGCAATCAACTAAGAGTTGTTGCAACCGTCACCCCACTTTCCGAAAATTTACTCTCGACGTTAGAACTGGTGCTGGGCTCCAAAAGTGCTCGCAATGGGCATGTGGATTTGGTTGTAGACGCTATTAGCGAAACCGCGCCTCTCATTCTGAGCTGGAACGGGGGATTGGATGGTTTAAGTATTGAAGCTGGATTAGATGAAGGCTTTGTGGTGACAAAATGGAAAGACAAAAAGACTATCGGCCCAGACAAAGATTTTGACCTGGATATTCAACGGACAAAGAACAACAGGTTTAAGCTACGAAAAATCCTGCTTGAGACGCTGAATGAAAACACAACGCTAGGCACTCCTAAAGTCGATGTAGATCCAACGAGCTCGCTCTTGGGTTACATAGCGGAACGATTTTCAAACCAACTCAAGGCCAGCGATCAGCCAGCGCCAGTGGAGCCAATCGCGCTTGTTGGCGAGCCATCAGCTCAACCCATCGTCGAGCCAGCACCACAGCCCGTAAATGAACAAAAAACAAAGTGGATTGATGCGTCAGCCTTGGATATTCACTTAGGCTTTGCAAAGCTTCCGGACCACCAAACAACAGTTCTAGCCCTCATCAATAATGGCCTTGAAAACATTAAGCCTGCAATTGACAAACTGGGCTTTAAGGAGTCAACAGACCCCCGGTTTCAAGGCATTTACTTTATGGTGCCAGAAGGTGGGATCGCTAAGTTACAGCCCATTTATGCTGCATTACGTGAGTGTGTTTCACAGCCGCAAGAAGTAAAGGGCATTTCCCTTTTCACAAGCGAAATTGTGAACCGAATTAATACAGCAATCAGTGCACGCACCCAACTGCCTGATTTGGACAAGCTATTTGCTCAAGCGACCATGTTGGTGAGCAACCATGAAGGTGAAATGATTTGGGCTACACCCTATGGCCGGATGGTCACGCCAAGCCGGGAAAGTGCTGCAATTGCTGGGACAATCAATATCACACCCATCATGGAAAAGAAGGGTGAACCAAGTGCTCGTTTTGGTTACTTGGACGAAGGCGCTAATGGTCAGCGTCAACTCGCTTCAATGGCTGCCTATTTATTCGCTGACGCCGTAGAAAACTTAGGCCGTCATGACTCTTTAGCGAAATTGGCTAATTTAAAACAAGTAGTCAATGAAGGCCGTGAGGTTGCTTTTAAAGAAGATGAATTTGAGGAATGCATTGAACGAGGTTTAGTGCTTGCAATGGAACGGTGGTCTCGAAGTGCTCCTGATGCAGAGTCTATACGGGTATATGCCTGGGCTTTGCACGGGCTTCAACCCAGCATGGGTGTCATGTCACCATCCAAAATGGCGTTACAGCAATATAGTTCGCCGCTTCATTTGTCTGTAGCAGTGCAAAGCATTTTTGGTAGCCGTGAAGAAATTACTGGGAAAACGTTTCTTGATACAACCGTTGGTCATGGTTCTTTGCTATCGACTTTTTCTGGTGTAGCGAAATGCTTCGGGGGTGAACTAGATCCTAAACGGATCGCCCGAATTGATCAAAGTGACGTTTGTGCACCTATTGTCTACTTGGCAGATGCAACCAACACTGATTTCTCAACCTTATTTGAGCAAGACGGCTTCGATTATGTTGTTGTGAATCCTCCTTTTGCTGACACTGAACGCAATCACGTCATTCCATTGCCTAAAGGAAGCAACGAGCCAGCTATTGTCTTGCGTAAGCTCGACCATATTCTCGCGCTGAAAGCATTGCATGAGCGGAAGCCCGATGGCCGTGCTGTTCTACTTTTAGGCGCAGACTCTGCGGTTAACCCAACTGCAACGGGTGCTGGTACTCGCCGCGTGCTCCAATATATCGCTGACCACTACAAGGCTGTTTCGATGGCGGTGCTGGATGGAAGCATTTACAAGAAGCAGGGCGCATCATGGCCGATCACTGTCGTAGCTATTGGCGCACGTCGCCCGGCTCCGGAGATCCAACCTTCCATCACCACATTGCCATTATTGAGAAATATGGAAGATGTAGAGCGTTGGGCAGACACAGCTCGCGTTGCGATTGAGGTTGAAGAAAACCCTCCGGCACCGGCACCGGCAATTGACCAAGAACTCAATGCGACACTGAACCATGAATTTGTTGAATCAGGGATGGATTCGATCCTATCGCAACTGTCTCAACAACCTTCTTCCGCCATTTCACCCCCAGTACCAGACTTGTTACAAGAAAGCAGTGCCTCGGAAGAACAAAAGCCAGCTGCCTCAGCCTCAGCCTCAGCAGATATTGGTGGAGAGCTGACTCAATCCATCTACACCCCGTATATCGCCATGTCGAAAGTAGCCAATGCGACGACCATGGTCCCGATCAACATGGCCAGTGCGATTAGAGAGCATTTGCAAAAGATTGATGATAAATATCAACACATCGGTGGCATTGATGGTTTTGTCGCACGGGAAATGCAGTGGACTGATGAACAGCATGCAGATGGCCGTTTATCGCCAGAGCAAGTGGATGCTTTGGCGATGGCCATAGAAGCCGCACTTAATAAAAAGGATTTTTTAATCGGTGATTCCGTAGGGACAGGGAAAGGGCGTGTATTTGCTGCGTTTATGGCATGGCAAAAAAGCAGAGGGATCATTCCTATGTTCTTTACGAAGTCAGCCAACTTGTTTACGGACATGTATAGCCGGGACATGGTTGATATTGGCAAGGCCCACATGTTTAAGCGCCCATTAATTTTGAATTCGGGCGAGTACATCACCACCCCATCAGGCAAAAAAATTAAGTCGCCGTCACGGTCCCAGCTAAATGAATATATTAGCCAGGGAGAAATCCCAGAGGGTACTGACATTATTTATACGACTTACTCTCAATTTTGTCGACTGCCCACCTCTGAGCATGGTGGAGACCGTGTCAATTGGTTCTTCAACATTACAGCCAACCATAATGTTGTTCCTGTATTAGATGAATCGCATGCTGCAGCGGGTAATTCCAATACTGGCGAGAACCTCAGCTACGCTCAAGCCAATTCACGAAACAATGGTCACCATACCATGCTTGGATCTGGCACTCCTATTAAAGGCGCTGCCAATCTTAAGATTTATCAAGGTGTTATTCCTTTGGGAGGTAGCAATCTTTCGCATAACGATATTTTAAATGCAGTAAAGATTTCTCCCAATGACATGCAGGAAGCGCTGATGTCCGAAATCACAAAATCAGGCTTGGCTGCAGTGCGTTGTCATGACACTTCAACATATGAGCGGACGTATGTGCCTTCGGAGCATTCCGAACGAAATATTGAGTATGCAGACCAATTTGCTACGGTTATCCGAAGAATGATGTTTTTATCGGGAGAGGTCGCGCATCTGGTTGGCGAATTAAACTCGGACTTTACGCGTGATGCTGAGCTACTTCATGATCAAGGCGTAACGGACAAACCGCGTTTTGGTGCCTCATCAACGAACTTTGCGTCCCGACTTTACAATATTAATAAAACATTCATTATGGCGCTTTCAGCAGACGACATTGTTGAACAAACTTTGCTCGCTCTACGCCGTAATCAAAAACCAGTCGTAGCACTTAATCTAACGGGTGGTGCACTGCTTGCCGATTACCTTAAGGCCGTGAATCAAAAAGATTTAAACGACGACGATAATGATTTTGATGAGTCGGAAACACCCACAGAGTCATACAGCTCACGTCGGGAAATGATTATAGAAAAACCTCTCGACATTAAAGATATGTTGCTTCGTTACTTAGATCGGATTGGAACAATCAAGATTACAAGTAGCTATGGCAATGTTGTAACTCAGCGCCCGGACAGCCCTGAATATCAGGCCGCAGAACAAGAAATCTACAACACCATCATGCTCATGCCTGATCTGCCGATGATGCCTATTGATTACCTGCGCCACAAAATTGAGCAAGAGGGGTATTCCGTCCAAGAAATCACAGGCCGGTCTCACAAGGCAAACTTCCTTCCAAGTGGCAAGGTCGCCATTGTTCCGAGGCCCGAAGGAACCTCAAAATCTGCAAGAAGAGAAATTGCCAAGCTATTTAATAATGGCCAATGCGACGTCTTGATTCTCAATGAAGCAGGCAGTACAGGGTCATCGCTGCATAGTTCACCTTCTGAAGGGTACGATACGCGCCAGCGCAACATGATCAAGTGGGAGCTGCAAGGTGACGTTAATACAGAGCGCCAGATCGATGGTCGTGTAGGGCGTCGGGGGGAATTGAACCCACCAACATTCACCTATGTTTTGCTGGGTCTTCCTGCTCAAGACCGTTTGATTATGATGTTTAACAACAAAAATCGTTCGCTCTCATCATCGTCAACCAGTAACCGGCAAAGCGAAACAAAGATTGATTACTGCCCTGATTTATTAAATAGCATAGGCGGTACGGCAGCTAAACGCTTGTTAGAAGAAAACATTCGACTAGCGAATTACATGTCGATTTCTTTGCCAGATGAAAAACAATCCTGGCCGTTTGAAAAATACGCGTCCATATTGTCAGGCCGCATGAGTATGCTGCCCGTCAAGCAGCAATTTAAAGTATATAAAGAATGGGTCAATGAATTTGAGGCTGAAATTGAGATTCTGGAGTCCAAAGGAATCAACCCACTCAAATCCAAACATTTGGACATTAAGGCTGAATTAGTAGATCAAATCGTCCTGTTTGGTGATCCCGCCAACATGAACGTTGAATCCATTTTCGAGAAGCCCGTTTTACTCTCAACGTACAAGTACACAGAAATCGTAGAGCCTATTCGATTTGACACAGTAGCAGCCGCTATCCGTTCGTCATTAGCCAATTTGGCCCCCGGCATGAATGAGGAAGGCTACCCGGTCGGACTCATTGAGGAAATGGGCGAACTTAAAGAATCCCACTTGGCCACGATGCGTCCTGCGCGATTTGCCTCCAATCTTGATGCATTAAGTGATAAGGGCGAGAGCCGAATTAAAACCGTAAATACGGCGATTGAATGGGCTATGGATAAATTTTTACCATTAGCTCGTCCGGGCTCTCTACTGTCATATACAGATTTTCAGGACGAACTTAAAACCGCCTTGATTACGAAAATTACGCCACCAAAAGACTCCAGACATTTGTGCGCCATTTCGCATTGGCATATTGATTTAGCGATACCTGGCGTGCGAGGCATTCTTCAAACATCGCTCAATTCTCTTCATCAAATGACCAATTTGCGGATTATGAAGCCAAAGGGTGATCCGACTTTATCAGCGGGATTGCGCAGTGAATTTGACTTGATCGAAGGAGGCTTACGGGAGAGCTCGGTACATATTCTTGAAGGCAATATTTTCATGGCCCTTTCACAAGCCCATGCCGAGAATTTAGGCACAAAAATCACATTTACCCGGAGTGATCTTAGCTCTTCTCTGCATAACCACCACGGCGTGCTAGTTAAGAACGCTCATGCTGCGTTAGAAAAGGTTATTGGACTGAAAGAGCCAATTCGAAACGCTGAACTGCTGGTGACCATTCTGAACACGCCTGAATTCAATCCTAAAGCGTTCTCACCTCAACCAGCCAAATACACAACAATTACTAATGACAGGAGCGCGGATGAGTTACTTAAAAATGTGGTGTACATCAAACCAATGCCTAACGCGTACAGCGCCCCAGTAAATTACACCCTTAGCATTCCAAGCATCAAAAAACATGGGGGTGAACTGCTGACGGATCCAGCGCTCACGGCGATCCCTGGAAAAACGCATCGCAATAAATTTGATTTGTCTTTTAACCCTGCCAAGTATGGTCCGAACCTTGAGGCTTTAATTACGCACGACAAGCTTCAACCCGTTCTTGAACATCTCATCCATACCCATGGAATGACGTTTTATATCCCGCAAGAAAAGGCAAAAGCTGCTCGGGAAATACTAGCTGAGCGGACCGAAAAACTTAAAGCTAACAAAGCCGCTGACAGTGTTGAACTGGCTTAAAACAAGAGGGCAGAACCATGAATTTTGAAACTAAAGCAAAAAATTGGCGTGAAGTAGCGGCTCAATGGCGTCAGGGGAATACTCAGCCACTAGAGCAAAGCACTGATGCACTGCTCAGTGCATACAACGGGTTTCGATTGTTACTGGACTGGGTTAGTAAAGTGCAAGCCCATACAGAGCCATTGAAGGCATTGCCTGCTGAGTTGAGTCATTTGAATATTGATCAATCGGCCATGCTTTCCGTCAGCAGCAACCTCAGTGCGGCATTCCAATTTGGTTATCCGGACGATGATTCGTGCATTTATTTACTGGTTAACTTCCCAGAGTATGAGTGGCTACGTCAACTCCCGATCCACACGGTCTATGTCGGAGAGGAGAGTCTCTATATCTGCACACTGGGATTTACACCAAAGGATGCCCCTGATACATCTCTGCCTGTCGTTTTACTTGAAATCAAACTCGACTTTAAAAATATGCGTCTGGTGCGGGCCTTTGATGAAACCGCCAAAAAAATTGGGCTGGCTCATATCGAGCTTAAATCTGATGAAATGGAAGTGATTGAGTTTGACAATGTGAACACTATCCCATTGGTCTACACGCCCAGTAAAGAAATCGTCACAGAGGAAATCTCACTCTTCGCGTGCGAAGACTTCGCATTCATTGAAAGTTAAGGAGCCGTCCACATGGAAAAGAGCGCAATCAAAATGACGACATGGACTCAGGAAGGGTTGATCGCGGGTGCAGAAGCTCGCGCCTTAACGGAGCCAGCCAGCCAAGAAATGAATAGCGTCTTAGCCGGGTTAAATAAGACGGTTGAAGGCTTCGGAAAATGGATTTCATTGAAGGCCGAAAAAGAAAACACAGCCACTAAATCTCTCGATATTCAGCGTTCTGGCCCTGCCGCTCAAGCGTTTGAATTTTAATTTTTTTCAAGACATAGTCAGGGAACCCGTTATGGCCCGCCGTAAACCTTCACGCAATGAAAACCAGCTAATTTTTTCATTTGATGCTCCAAATGAACTGATTGATCAAAGTAACAATATTTCGAAGTACAACAATGAGCTGACCCAAATCGCGAAAGGCTTTAGCGAGCTGTTTAAGCCATTTCACTTGAACACCTATGACATTAACAATGCAGGCCTCACGCTTTTCGATGATGGTATCAACGGAGCTGTGCAATCTCAGCAAACATTTGATCTATTTGTGCAGGAGTACAAAAAGCATCCAGTCGGTTACCAAGAGGCATCCTCTCGGATTCTTGATCAAGCCAGCAAAGATCCTAATTCTACTAAGAGTATGGACATCTACCTTGAGATGCTTAATGCGGTTGTCGCTGCAGATCAAGGTTTCAATCATCAAATCAATCCTGCAGGCATACCTACTTTCCGATCTAGTTACGGGTCTATGTCGCGGCTGCATGATCTCATCCCCCATGTTGTAACCAGCAAAGAGGAGCTGCAGTATATTCAATTGATGCTGACAGCTATAACCGGCTTTGCTCAAGAAAATCTGTCCAGGGGGAAAAACCTCGACCGTGAGGCAAAATCGATTATTGAACGTTGCAAAATTGACGATCAATTAATGACTGAACTTAAAATGGCTCAGGACGACGTATCCCGCATGTGGGCGAAGTACGAAAACCACATTTCTTTGCAAATGGATTTGTCAGCAACAGGGCAAACACCTGAACAAGATGATGAGCTGTTTGATGATGTCGCTGTTCCATCTCTCTCAACCGCACGTCAAAACGTAGCCGACCTTGATAGTGAACATGGTGCAGCACCACAAACAGCATCAACGACTATTCAGTCTGAAGCTGCAGAAGAAGAAAAATTTGATGATGTCATTCTGCCTTTACTGAGTAGTGGTGCTGTGCAGCCTGAAGTCATTAGCCAAACTCAACAAGTTCAGCCAGATGATCCGATTCCGGCTGATCAAGTGTCACTTGAAAAACTGATCAATACGATTGCTACGTTAGTGGCTGATTTTTACAATAAAAAGCAAGGTGATGATAATCAAAAGGCTTCATTTCATTTAGAACGCGCCACGAAGCTGGCAATGGCGATTAGCGAAAAAGACGTTGCTTTTTTAATTGATGCATATGGACAGGAAGGTAAATCGTTATTTGGCATTGAAGGCTCTGCCCATGCATTTTCTAAAGTAACTGGTCAAAAACTAACGGGCAGTGCTGCGAATCGGCGCGAACAGATTTATGCATTTGCTGGGTATTCACAGGAACAAAAAAATGATGATATCGAGCGTCTTAAACAGCTTAAGCTTTTAAGTGAAGAATCCGCTCGTGTGAAGAAGCTGGATGTCGCCAGGAACAAGGCGGCTGAAATAGAATTAGGCATAGACAAGGTTACCCAATTTAAATTGGGTTTCCCTCGAAAAATGCCAGGTAACGAGTTTATTGATGAGCTGATTAAACTGGGGTATACGAAAGTACAATTTGTTAAGAAAACTATTCAAAGTGGTACGTACCTCGTTAACCCCATTGAAGAATTACAATTTAAGCTTCCACGGCTCGAAGTTTCCGAATATGCATTACTCGCAACAGAAGACTTCGCTTTAAAGCAAGCAGTCATGTATGCAAATGATCCATTGGCTGCTGATATTGCAGCTGCAGCTCTAGCTGCAACTGCTGATTCTGATGAACCTGAATTTGAAGACGTTGAAGTACCTGAGCTTCTTACAACATCTGCCGACCCTGATGCTGGCACCACCGTTTCGGAGTTTGGTGCAGGTATTAAGTTTGATGACGTTGTGGTGCCTGAGCTGCCTGCAACACCAACACCTACTGCTCCTGATGCTGGCACCCCAGAGGCAGAGTTTGAGGCAGGTGCTGAGTTTGATGGCGTTGTGGTGCCTGAGCTTCCAACAACATCGCCAGTGGTTACCTCTGTACCGACTTCGCTGCCTGATGTATCCGCTGCCTCTGAGCACTCTTCACGCTTATCTCAATTAGATAATGACATCGCACATGCTGGTGAAGATGAAGGCGTACTTGATGTGCCTGAAAATACGAAAGAAGCAAGTTACCAAGCGGCCAACGACGAAGCTGTCAATGAAACTTCAGCTGATAAAGTCATCCCCGTTGAACTGCTTTCAAATACGGCACATGTCTATATCCTGGATAACGACAACGCCAAAAATGCACAAAGTAGCATTTTAGAAATGCTGAATAAGAAAGCCAAAAAATATGATGTTCCACCTGTAAAGATTCTTTCTTCAGGTACAGAGGCTTTTCGCGTAATTGTGACGAATGAGATTGGCAAGGGGGGGGAGGACGTTGGATTTACAAGGTCGATCCAGCCTCTTGGCGACAAGAAGCCACGTGCGGGGGATGAGATCATTCAACTCGCATATGCAGACATCGAATTTGAAATTATCCGCCGGAATGGTTTTACCATTTTAGGGAAATTGGAGCTTGATGAACTGAATACGCCCACATTTTCATCCCTTGGTGCTCCAACTGAGAGTGCAAAAGGGAATCTGCTGGACTATGTGGGCGCATTGATCGAAACAACGAAAGAAGAAAACGTACCATGCGACCATTGTGAAAAAGACCGCAATCGGAAAACAGCATTTATTGTAGAAACGCCTGAAGGTGACTTTCAGACGGTGGGCTCTACCTGCGTAGAAGATTACATCGGGCTTGATCCAAAAAACCTATTAAACCACGCTAAATTTTACGAATTTATTCGATTCCAAAACCCGGAAGCTGCTGAATTCCAAGATGCAATTTCAGACAAGGGGGGGGTTGCGTATGATGTAGAAGCCGTTGTTATTGCATCGTTTATTGCTTTTGCGCGTGATGGTCAATACATCTCCTCAACAAAAGCTCAAGATTTAATGACTCGTTCTACTCGTGATCATGTTTCTGAATTACTGAATAAATACTCTACTGATGTGCTTCTCGAGTCCGAAGAATTTACTCTTCAGCGCGATCAAGCAAAACGAGCCATTGGGTATGCTAAATCTTTGGTGCCAGACAATGCGTACCATTTGAATTTATCCAATATTGCTCAATCAGACATCATCCTTGAAAGTAATCATCATGCCTTCGCAACATTGGTTTCGTTGCCAACTGCCTATTTCCGGGATGAAAAACAGACGGTTGAGCATAGCAATTCCGTCCATGTTGGCCGCAAAGATCACAAATTAGAAACTTCTGTTTTCATTAACAAAGTAACCGATGTTGATAGTGATTATGGTGTGAGACACGTGTTTGCAATGAACGACAATGATGGCAATGTTTTGCGCTGGACCATGTCATCCGGGAAAGACCTGCACTACGCCATTATTAAAGCAGTGAAGATACTCTTGAATGTACCAACAGAAACTAAATTGAAGGTGGATATTGCGGGTAAAGTGAAGGCCCACACCGAGTTTAATAAAATCCCTAATACCATCCTGACTCGTTCCTCTTTTTCTCAGATTCAAAATCCACATGAAGTGGTCAAAGCCCTTTTCCAGTATCCAGTGGTTACTGAGGCATATGGCGTCATTAAAGACTTACTTCAAGAAAATGCGTTTCGGGATGAAGATCTCAAGAGCCTTTTTGATTTAGCGATTTCAGAAATATCCAGCTCAACATCGAGTGCAAAGGTCAGCATTCTTCATGATTTAACTCAACCCCATCGCGCTGACTTTAAGACGGTACTCGATGAGGTCAGTGAGGCAAGCTTTCATAATTTAGAGCGACTGGAAAGCAATGAAAAAATCGCTGTTTTAGTTGCCTCACAGCTTAGATATTCTGCTGGGGAGAGGAAGATCATCGTTTATTCGCCTGAGTCTGGACAAGTGCAATCTGAACCAAAAGATCAAACGCCAATTCCAGCACCACGCGCTCTCACTGTGAATGACACTTTAGCAACCGCCTTCGAGATGTAATCCTGTGAAAATAACGCACGCATTTGCAGAACAATTTTCCCGCAACTGGGCATGGGCATCTGTCCACTCTGACGATGAGATTGCTCCCGACACGTTGCCTACTGATATCGAACAGGGTAGGGCAGGGATATTTTTAAGCGCTTCTCATGGAGGACTAATCAGTGGTACTCGTGGCCAGCAATTTCAAAAATTAGCGGACCTTGCAATGCGTGCGTGCGCTCCTGAAGAAAGCAAAACTTTGGCCTGGTCAAAGAAAGCTTTCGCCGGGCGCGATGAAGAAACCATTAATTTGATTAATGGCATTTCTTCAGATGTAAATGTTGAAATTAGGTCGGGTGGGGCTTCAGTCCCTGTTGGGGCGTTTCAGTTATTAACTGCGTTGGCTCCTAACCCGGTCACTTCACTCCCTTTACGCAAACCTGCCCGGCATATTCAAGTCGCGCTTCGCGTACCTGGTCACCTATTACCAAAACTATTATTAGAGGTGGGCATTTCTGCTCACTCCAATCCTTCGCATGCGGCTTATATCGCGCAAACGGATACGATGCTGACAGTGACCGGCTTGTCGAATAGCCAGCTACTTAGAATCAAACGCCATTTCACATCCGCAATTGATGCTTTTGTATTTCGCGATAATCCGTTGTCGCATATCCATCAGTTTTGCTCAGGCAGGTCACCTGATGATGAAGAAATCATCATTGGTGTGGCCAACCAGGACACAGGCAAGGGGAAACCTGCCTTGATTGTTTCTCCGGATCATTTTGTTGGCTTGCTGCCCGGAGATGCCCGTTTTATTAGCCATGGGAAACTAGTCAGCTCTCCTGACCAATATAGCTATTCGTATGAATGGGGTGCTGTTTTGGGCCAAGCAGTGCTCGACACAGCCGCTCTACTGGGTGCTGAGTCTGTAACCGTATCTTTGCCAACATCCACACAGGGTCAATTTCTTAAAGCATTTCGCTCTGTCATCGTTAATGCATCGTCATCTATTCCACCTGAAAATCAAACAGATCAGCATTCCAATATTTCCATTATCCATTTGGATTCACAGCGATCCGCTGATCGCATGGCCAACATGCCTTTACCTGCTGTTCAGAGTCTCGAACCCGCTTTATATGAGCAACAACAGCCTATGAAAAGCCGCCTTCGAGAAAGTATCGAGCGGCTAATGCCAAATGCTATGCCTGCCAATGAATTGCGCTCTCAACTTCATGCATGGGTGCAGGCGGGGCATTTTCATATTGATGAATTAGATTGGAGTGGGTTAAGTGATGCACTCGATTTCACCGGCAAAACCCGGATAAAGAAAGAGGGCGTATTACGGCTACTGGATTCCTTATCACGACAACCTGAGCTCATACACTATTCAGGGGATTCAACCCGCTTTAAAGAAATCGATGGCTACCTTGTTGATCACTACCGGGAAATTCTGATCAAACACGTTGCATTTTCAGCGGATGAATTTGCTCAGGCGATCTATGGTGGTGCTGACTCAATTGGACAGAAACTCACACAAGACGGCAATCTGGTCGCGACAGCTCGCTCTCCGGTACTCAGTGTAAACATATCATCTGCCGCAATGCCTGCAGGTACTCCAAAAACACTTCTTAACGCCGTTGCCAGGCAGCAATGGCGTCCCGTAAAGGACGCCACTGAAAAAGGCGGCCAAGACCACTTCCCGGACGTAGAAAGGGTGGTCGCTCATCTGCGTGGCGGGCTCATAAACCACGCTGACGGAAGTACATCCTTTCACGTCCTAGAATTCCAATCGGACTGGGCCTACGCTCTTCGCAAATATGGCTCAAATAAGAAATCAAATATCAGCGTTTTGAGGGATGACGCTGCATTGGCCAGCACATATGAATTAGAAAAGCTTCATAAAGCGATAAGGGCACCAATTCACTCCATCCAAGATAAGTGGCAAAGCTCAAACACTCAAAGAGCCATGCTAAATGCGTACCTGCAAAATGATCCGTCATGCAAGTTGACTCGAGAGCTGACGACTTCGGAGGAAACTAGCATTGCCGATTGGTACAACGCCGCTGAAAATAAAAAACTGCTTGAACAGAAATTGAACCTCGCCTTAACAAAAGGCGTTCCCGATGGCCCATGGATCGGTAGTGCTGAGACATGGGCAAAGTTGGCGATGAAGATTGCCCTCCAGGAAGCTGTATCGTCTGGCGCACGATCCCTCTCATGGGACGATGGCAATACTGTTGCACAACGATTTGACGCTGACTTTCAAAAGATGTCAGTGCTTTATGACAAAATTATCCCCAAGGCCGCGCAAAAAATAGCAAAAGAGCTTAAACAGCCTGTAATTGTCGTTGACCACCAACCCGGATCTTGGCAAATTGAAATCACCAACGAAATGGCCAACGCCGTCAAAAACGGTCAGTTTGCATTTCATCGGGATGAGGCAATTTGGCATAGAGCCCCGAGCTCAAGTGATGCTAAAGATGGCCACGCGGCAATTATTAAACGGGAGATTGCATACTTGTTTGGTGCAAATGCAAAGCATGTATTCAACCTTGATGTTGTGGCCACTCATAGCAGGCTTCCGAATGCGCTGAAACATCTCCCTTTGGACACTGTCGGCACTTATGATGCTAATGAGGATCGGACCATCATTATTGCTGACAAAGTGCATCCGGCAGGTCTGCGATCATTGATCTTGCACGAAGTAGGCGTTCATGCCGGATTACGTAAAATGCTTGGCGACCAAAGCGATTCAATTTTACTCAGTGTCCGGAATTTGATTGAAAAAAAGGATGAGGCTACTCTCGCTGCCCTTTCTCGTGTGCATCCAGAAACACCACCTGGCCAAATAGATGAGGAAGTCCTTGCTTACCTCGCCATGGCCAAGTCTTCTGCCTTGAGTTCACCTGCTGACCAGGCCATTTCTTGCATAAAGGCGTTCGCATTTGAACTGGGCTCAAACATCCAATTAGCGCCTCATGACATCCCTCTATTGGCAGAGGGATGCTTGAACCGCATGAGACAACTAAACACCTCTAATGTCGTGACGACTAGCCGTGCTGCTTTGCTTCAAATGCTAAATCTGCATCGCTCAGGTAGTCAGCCCATCAATGTCCCTTTAAAACACAAAACAGAATTGTCAGCCTCAGTAACTTCACGGAATGCTGCTGACACAGCCAAAATTGCACCAGACCGGATTCTACTGGGGGATTTTTCGTTTTCAGAACAAACGCCATACGTCCAGAACGCCCTCATTAAGTCGGGCGCAATCCATATCAGTGATATTGATAATGTTGCGGCCCCAATATCCGGCCTTCAGGCCTTTGAAAACCTGAGACGGTCAATTGAGTTACAACTTAATAAAAAAGAACGCCACCTTGCGGACCAAATGGCACGGGACACACTGGCTCTTGCTGGGATTTCTGGTTTGGCGTCCGGCGAGTTGCAAGAAATATTAGTATTCGATCTGACACCCTCGAATTTGGGGCATTACTTGCCTCTAGGAACTGCTGTAAATGCGGGGCTACGTGCAATCTATTCCTGGGTTGAAAGTCGGCACGAGGGTGAATTTTCAGACAAAGGCGAATTTATCGTCGATGGCCTTTCGCACTTTCAACTGTCTCTTTCCCATGGCGATCTTTATGTAACTAAGCTTGCCAACTCGGATTTAACTTCTTCAGCGTTGCTGACGTTAATTGAGGCGGCCAAAATTTATGCGCCACTTGAACGCCTTGCTATTGAAACAGGCGGTGCGCCTAGAGTTCACAGAGCGCTTGAACAGGTAAATAAAATCACCTTATTTGGAACTGAGTTACAAATGGTCTTAAGACCTGAGCGGTTTGTTCATATCGACAAGGAAGTTGAACAACTGTCATCCCAACAAGTAGCGGCCAGATCAATCGTAAAACAGTACGGAACTGCTGTTTTTGCTGGAGATGCCTCAGTGGCCACCGCCAATGCCGGGTTATTTGACTCAGAAAATGGTGTCTCTCATCAACGCCTTGCTGGGGTACAACAAACGTTCCCCTTGCTTATACCCTTGGCTAACGGTGAATTTGCAGCTGTTACTCGCCGGGCATCTCCAGAAACAGCAGAGATTGGGTGGGCGGTCGCTAGGTTTAATGCTGATGGTGAAATTGTCTGCGAGTACATGCATAACACTTACGACTCAATTCAAAAATGTATTTCAGTTTTTTCTGATCGAACTCATCATGAACGGTTGGCCGTTGCCCTCCCTTTTTCTCTCGCCAGCACCTCTCCAGCTGCTGAGTTTATGACTCACAACCTTCTTAATTGGATTAATGAGCAAGTAGAAATCAATCCCATTACTCAGGACCAAATTTGTTCATATCAGTTAGCAGGCGATCTGCAAAGTGTTCATCGCTTGCTAAAAGATAATTTCAAAATTCTTTATGATGAAGCTGCTTCGCTTATGGGGATTGAATTTTCTTCTGAACAACTTTCAGAACACCTTCATAAGAAATCTCCAACCTATTCATTAGAAATGTCCTAAGCCACAAACCTCAACGAGAGGCAAAGGACTTTTGCCTCCTCGCTTATCTCAGTTCTTATGCAAAAAATCGACGCAAACACTTTAAATCAGAGAAATTGCGTCGATTCAAAACCGTTTATGAAGCAAAATTAATACAGGCATTATCTTCTGGCTGATTGCTCACGTAGAGATTAGGAAGCCTGTAATAACAACAAAGGGTCACGTCATGTATGCAGGTCAATCGGCTACACAATTCACTACTCATTTAGAACAAGGTCATGTGATTACAGACCCGGTTGGTGAAATTGAGCGATTTGAAATTGACGATTCATCGTCATCAATCGATCTATCTGCCATCGTTCAAATAACAGATGGTGAAGGGGAGGAGAAGGCGGTTCTTAAACTCGCCGAAGTTCTTCTTCATGATGAGCTCTACCAGAACTACCCATTTTTAGTTGAAATCAATATTGCTCATAACAATGAGCAAACAATTGCGGCTGCGTTTGACAAGCAGTCTGGAACGATGACTGTTAATGCTACAACAACAAATTTTTCCGAGTTCCAAAAGATTTTACTGAATGAAATTCAAAATATTATTTTTGATTTTGAAGTTGAAATTGCGGCTGAGCTTGCAAAAAATGCCTCTAACGAATTTACTTCAGATGAACAAGAGTCAATCGAGCCTGTCGCCACAGATGATGTGAGCATTGATCCTCAAGTAGAAACGGAACCTGATTTTTACAATCAGCTAGTTTCTCAAATCAATGATGCTCATGGTGGACAACCACCTGCTGAAGAACTTTCGGTTCGTGAATCGCCAAGTAGTTACCTAGGGTTCTCTGCTAACCCTAGCTTTTTACAAGCAACTGCATTGGCGGATAGCCCTTCAAGCTCGCCTGAATATTTAGACTCAGTTTTCTCCGTCGATGCGCTGCCCAACGATGTAGAAAGGGCAATGATTACTGCTCACTTAGCCGGGTACGATGCACCCGATATTTCTCCATCGACACCAGCACCAGAACCTTTTGTTGATGAAGCATTTATTGATCATGCAATCGAAAGTGGTTCTCAAACTGATGATGTAATTGATCCCTCCATCGTTGCGAATAATTTCAGGTATGAACCTGTTGCAGAAGGCTCTCAATTCACCGAGCAAGACGGAACGGCCCCAGAAGATCCTTTACTGATTAGCCCTGACGTAGCTGCTCCGCAAGGTTTGACTCCGGAACAACAACAGGCTCTTGCTCTTTCACTTTTGTCAGAACAACAAAGAAACGTAACTCTTGCAGCAGGCCTGCAAAACGAGAGGAGTGCACCATTGAGTAATGGTCCGGCTCAGGCTGATGGCACTACCAGTTTTGTAAATAGCGCAGCCCAAATTACAGCTGGAATTATGGCTGGAGTAGGCCGGGGCCTTGGCACCATAGCTTCGGCTTTCCAAGGGATACCAGGAGCTATTGAAGAAGGCTTCAGCACACATCGTGGAGTGCGTGGTGGTGTTGATCCTTCAACACAAATCCCACGGCATGAAGATGATTCCATTTCGTCAGCAGTTCAAACAACCATTGACCAATCAAGCTCAAGTCAAGCTGCAGAAGAAGAAACAAAAAAAGTATCTACGTATGCAACTAAAGTATTTACAAATGCAATAGATTTTAACAAAAAGGCAGATTCATTATTTGAACAAGATAGTCTGGGTAATTATACAAACCCTTCCTTGCAGTCAGTCAAGGAAGCAGAAACTATTCTTCAACAAGCTAAAGAACATTATGGTGACAGTCAGGATTCTGAAGCGGTTGCTGGTATTGAGCAGGCTACTGAAAATTTAAAAGAAGCTAAAGAAAGTTTAAAAGAAAATCCGGCATATATTGCAGTTGAAGAAGCAGCAAAACAATTCTTAGGATCAACGGCAGATCCTGAGCTAAACGCAAAAATGGCTAAATCAATTACTGACCAGCCTGATCTGCCTGAAGATGTAATGCATAAAATGAAGACAATACTAGAAGAATCGAACAAGAACATTAGTAAGCTTGGGAAAGTAAGCGAAAACATCGAAGAAATGGCGAAGCGAATTGCTGAATTCGTAGAAGCATTAGTTTCTTCAATAAAATCAATTTTCGAACGAAGGAATCTGATTTCAGGTCCCAATTCAAGTCGATCCGCAAATCAGACAAATACCAGTCCCGCTTTAGAAGTGTGAGAAAAAGATGCCATCTACTCCTAGCAATTACCCAACTAATTTCATTAATTGGATTGAAAATATTTATCCAATAAAAGCGAAGGTCTATGGAACTTTGAAACAAGGCGTCGACCAGGATGACAATGAAATAAAAATTTGGGCCGGATATTATCCTGACGAAAAGGATATCAATCATCCTCGGGTTGATGTGTGGGTCAATGGCGTTAGCACAGCAAGTGGCTACTATAATTCAGAAATAGATGAAGCAATTTTTTTAATCAAAACTAATCACATCCATCAAGACGCATATATTTCTTATCTTAACATGATGGCTTCTTCTATTTCACTTGAATGGTCATCTCCAATAGAACACCCAACCATTACAGCCTTATTTAATGATTCAAACCTTGAATTAGAAATTGATGAAAGAACAGAGCTGGGGAAGGAATAACTATAATGCAAACTTATCCATGGCCAGATCTGTCTAAATATGGTGCAAGATTGACTGCTGAAATAGATCAGTCAACTGGAGTAGGGTACTTGCATATTCATGTAAATAACATGACTAAATTTGCGCTACATGCCGGATATTTCGACAAAATTAACGCTGATTTATTAAATAACAATTTTACTAATTTATTAAATAAAGATGATGAAGAAGTATCATTTAAAGTAATGAATTATGATAATTACAATCCGGGAAATTCACCGCATCGCATACTTATTGAAGGAGTTACAAACACTGTTTTTGATTTTTATGATCCAGTGCTTCCTGATGGCCAACCATTAGATGAACAATCCTTTGATATTCGAACTGACAGAATTGAAGGAAATGTAAACACATTAATTAAAAGCCTAATCTCAAGTTTTGACGAAGAAAATGATGTCAAACTGATGAGTATGGATGAAGTACGCCAACCATGCGCTACAGCACCAAATAGTGTGTTAAAAAGAATAATAGAAAATGGCCAGTGGTCACCTTTCCGCCAAGACAAAATTTTATATGTAATTAAAGAGAAGATCCCTAGCCTAAATTTTTACGGCGAAAAAACACTCCAATTCATTGATTCATCAAACGCTGACGGTCTTACAGTAAACGCGCAATTAGTAAGACAGCAGTGGCTAAATGTTTCATTAAATTTTAACAATGCCCTTGATAAAGTCAAATACAAAAAAGGGATGGTTTTCGGATATGAGAGAGAAGCAGACGCTAAAATAGCATCATTCGAATTGCAAACAACTTATGAAGCCATTGAATACCCAACAGCATATCTAACACATATGAAAATGGATAAGCATGGTGCATGGATGCTGGGCGGTTTCGCCAATTGCCATAACCTTATGAATGAAAGAGGCAGAATTCTTCCTGACCCACTTAGTAATTCTGCAATGTCTGATTCGACCATTGCAGCTTTTGCTAGAGCTCGCGCAAATGTATTCTTAGATTGGAGTGACAATCAAGATGAGAGCTATAATTCAAAATACTCGCTAAATCTGCAAAGGCTTGAAGCCGCTCTTAAGTCTATTTCAGGCTTTAATCCTGATGAACTTCATTCAAATGGGTATGTAAAATCACAAATATCTAATTTAATTGAATCAATAGAATTGGTTTCATCGTACACAAATCAATTCAAGACAAACGAAGTCATTAATAAACTATTATCAACAGATATGCTGCAAGGATTTTATTCTTCAAAAACATCTTCTATGTTTGCACTTGAAAGCCTTATAAATGCAGGTATTATTGAAGACCGAAATGAATGTGAAGCTTTAAGCTTAGTACCGTCTGACCTGGCTAGATTTGACAAAATTGAAGCTTCTATTCCTGAACTTAAAGAATTACTGGCGTCTCATGTTCAAGCTATTCCTACACTCGAAGATCTTGTCACAGCACACACAGGCCCTGAATCATTAGAACGCAAAGACGCGGGTGAAAAAATATATGGTGCGCATAAAGATAGGTTTATTGGAAGGTTCGATGTTTCAAAAATAAATGAAACTGCCTTACCCGATTTAATTAAGTTGGCTAACCTAAAAAAAATATGGCCACTTGAAGATGATCTATTAAATAAAGTTAAATCTGGGCCTGCTGATTTAACAACTATGTTGTTGATCCATGAGTTACGAAACAACATTCCCACGTCACTTGAATATAGTGCAAGTAATGTTACCCGGAGACAACAAGCTAATCATAAATTAACGCTTGAAAGTAATGACAACTATGCTCAAAAGGTTGCTTCAGCATATATTTTAGTTGTTTCTGATCTGCGTGATGCTGTTGAAATGGCAACAACCAAGCAAGAATTTTATAAAGGTTTATACGAATTTTCACAAAAATACAATCTACCGCACTATAAGAATTTTGCCGAGGTAAAGACTGAATTATCTAATGAAGAAAACAATGAATTAAAACAAAAGCTAATTTATGCTTTAGGAAATAAATTTTTCCGAACCATCTCGGCTCCTACAATTAATTACTGCCCTAATTCGACGACTGAAGAATATAAGAATCGATCAGATGGATACCGACACAACTCCCGTCTCGCTATTTCAATTGGGATATCACGTGCTGTTAAAAAAGTTATAGACCAACCGCCTATGGGTGTTGATAAAGATGATTTGATATTTACAATCAAACGTTTAAGAGATTCTTTGTTTGAAAATCTTGAAAAATATTTGAAAACTGATAATCCTCTTTCAGATTATGTAGCAAAATGCATTTGTCTAAATTTTGGTTTAGGTGTTAAAGAATTAAATTTAAGCACCAGTAACGCAAGAAACCCAGGATCTGCAGGTAAAACGGGGGAGGGCGAAGAAAAACTTCCAAGATACTCTCGTCCTCATATCGATCATCTTGTTCAAAGCACTGACTGGCTACAAGAAAAATTAGCAGATGAAAATCTGTTCATGCAAGCCTTTGGTTTAAAAGCTGTTCAATATGGAAACTGGCTTTCAAGTAAATCAACAGCATCAGAAGCACAACAAGTGCTTCAATATGCTTTTAATTCTTTAGCCGATTTGGCTTCATTATTAAAGATTCCATCGCAAGCAATAGGATTTAATACAAATTTATCCATAGCTTTTGCTTCACGCGGTATTCCAAATGCTCAGGCTCATTACGAGATAGCAGATGAAATCATTAATTTATCTCGTTATAACGGTGCAGGTAGTTTATGTCATGAATGGGCCCACGGGTTAAGTCATTATATTGCGAAAATTGGTGGCGCATCAAAACGCTCTTGTCTTGGTGACCAGATAAACTTCATTTCAAGAAATTCGAGTTGGGAACCCATCGCTCTCGATTATGCGCGATTTATGAATTCGCTCCAATACAATTTAAAGCAAGACGGGACCATAAATCGACATAGCCCAACAGAGTATTTTGATCGATGCCTGAAACAGGACGGCGGAGAAAAAAATAAAAAACCATATTGGTCTACAGCAGAGGAAATGTGTGCTCGCTTCTTTGAAACATATATTGAAAAACGATTGATAGAAAATGGTCACCGATCTCAATATTTGGTCCATTCAACTCAAAAAGGCCACCTCTACCCAGAAGGAAAAGAGCTTGATAAGTTTATCAATGATTTTGAAAATTTCTTTAATAAATACAGAGAAAAAATAATTGAAAATGCCATTAAAAACAGTGAAAAAGTATACAAAAAAGCTCAAGAAGTGACACTTGAACTGTAAATATTTTAAATTTTTATTTAAAATATTTATTGATATTTTTATAAATATATTTACATTGATTTTTCATTTTTTTATATATTTTTATATTTCAAAAGGGAAATAAAAGTGCGGGCTCCTACTGGCGTATTTAATTCACTACTTCATTTTTTATCATCATTTACATCAAAAAAATTTAGTGCTGGAGACGAAGTAGGGGCCTCGACACAACTACTAATAGATACTGTATTAGTAAATAATAATTTAGAGAAAACTAGCATCAACGATACTCGAAAGACTGGGCTTAAAAATAATCCTTCAGCTGTCAATGAAGAGCCAAAGGTTGATAAGCGAGCCCAGCATAGGATTGGCGGGCCCGTTTATCAATTTAAAATGGATGCGTTGAGGATTGCTTCCCGTACAATTCCACATGAGCACTTTCATTATGAATCCCATGTTTTTTATCAAAGCATGCTGATCATTCAGAAAGAATTATTAGATGCCGCAAGAAATGATAAGCAAATAGACATTACAAATCTAAATGCTTTGACAGCTTATTTTATGAAATGTCATGCACGTGAAGTTCGACGTAGACAAACAGTTTTAAGAAAAAAAACTCGTGAAAATGAACATGCTATGGGCTGATTCCCTTAATCCAACAATTTAACATTAGTATTAATGGCTTTTCTTAACTTGTCAGATTCGTGGTGAGTATAAAGTAAAGTTGTGCTGACATCATCGTGGCGGAACCATTGCTGGGCCATATCAATGGTAGCTCCACGACGAATCATATGCGATCCACCCGTATGGCGTAGCCAGTGCAATGTCATCTCTTTAATTTTTCTTGCGAGGGCAGGGTAGTCATTTTCTAGTTGCTCGCTGAGATAGTCCGTTGTTTCTACGAAGATTTTTCTAATCCCTGAAACTGATAGTTTTTGATTTCTATTACCTTCTACTCTTCCTACTAACGGCAAATCCTCTCCATACCCGGTATGAGGCCCCAGCCCAATCGAACTGCGATATTCGTTCAGAGCTGTTACGCAGTCAGTAGGTAAATACACGCTATCAAAATCATGTTCATCCTGTTTGTTTCTCCCTTTACCCCATACCTTTATTACCAATTCACCTTTGCTCATTATTAAATCAGCCATCGATGCATTAATGATTTCGGATCTGCGTAATCCAGTCAAATATCCTAATGAAAACAGCCAGCGGCTGCGGGCATATTTAAGCTTTAGGTTTTCTTTACCATTATCATCAAGAGAGCGCAAAGTTTTATATAAGATTGCCCACTCATCATAATCCAAGTACCTTTCTGCCTGTTTTTTCCTATGTCTCATTGACGGCAAAGTTGCGCAAGGATCAAAACGCAAATATCCAACTGCGGCAAGATACCGCATAAAAGCAGCTAGGACGGTGAAGTTATAATTCACCGAACGAGCGGACATGACTTGGCCAGTTCTATTTAGGTTATTTCGTTTTTTGTTTTTTTGGGCAATAGAGGGTGGCTGGCGCAGAAAAGAGTGCTTTGGGAGGTCTGAATCTTCTAAATTACTTGATTTACCCCGGATCTCTTTCCAAGATGAAACAATATCGGTGGCATAGCCTGCATTGTTTTTTACCTGTTCATCCAGCGTTCTCAAGAATAAAACATAGTCTGCCATGGTTTCTCCATCGACTTCACGAAGGGTCATTCCTCCCTTAGTGTTTTGCAGCCAATCGTAAAACCGGCGAACCATTCGCTGATAGCTGTCGTATGTATTTACACTTCGTGTCGTTTTTGTTTTTAGCCAAGCTTCAAATGCTTCATCATCATTAGTGGCTGTAATTTGCTGGTTTGGATTTTTTTCACGATCTGGCTGAGGAATGGCCGGGAGAGAAAGTTGCTGGGATTGTTTGGCAGTTAGCGCCGTCATTTTCATCGTGAAAACTCCGTTTTAATTTAAGAGTAACCATAAATGTTATTATGGTTACTCTTAGTATACCAAGAAAAGAGTGCTAAAATTAGCACTCTTGGGATTAAGTTCTTTTAAACCATTTAGGTCGACATACAATGGACAATCAATCTCGTTCATCATCATAAAAATAGACTCTCCAAACTTCTCCGCCCGGCTGCTGGTTAATTGCTTCGCCACATGGATTTTCATTGGATACAAATTCTTGTGAATCCCCACATTCACCTTGGCCATTAATATAAAAAAAAGCCTGTGGAGATTTCGTAGAAAACCCAAATGATTCGCACGGTGCAAATTCTAAGCTTGAGCTCACGCTACGTTGAGCATTTGGCATAAGAAATGGGACAGTAAACCACTCACTTAATAATCGAAAAATTTTCATATCATCCTGACACAAGTCACATACACCCAGTACCGGGCAGCTTAGGTTAATGCAAATAGGACCTTATCAATCTGATCCCGAGATCGAGTTCTTTTAAATGACAATTTATAAAATATAATTGGAAAGTCCTAAAATTGCATCCGTGACATGAGGATGCGTTTTTGCTGAAATTAAAATATTATGGATGTGTTTCCTGTTAGAGAACTTCCACCGTTTCATCAAATTTGCCCGAGTCCATTTTTTTTGGTTCAGGACTAAATTAACAGCATCAAGTTTTAACGCCCTGCTTCGCTTAATTTCATCCATCGTTTCAATTCCAGGAGGAACAATCGGCATTCCTTTTATTGAATCGATTAACATGTACATTAAAGGGCCAGCGACCTTTTGCTTTTTAGTTAATACCGCAGACAAGTTCTGAACATATGCACGACCTTCCGTAGGAGCCCACCATGCATAAATATCATGTAATTGCCAGAGTGGCCGTTCTTTCTCAAAAACATCCAATACTATTTCAGGCGATGAAATTAGAATAACTTGGCCATTCTCTGCATCTTTATTTGTTTTAAAAAGCAAAGGGTTGTTTTTTGCTGATCTGAGAGCAATATGAAGCAATGGCTTCGTCGCTTCCCGATAAAGATACTCCCTACTAAGCCCCCAATAATTGGCAAGCTTAACTATATCCAAACCTAGTTTGAAGACAACCATATGAAACGGCATGGCCAAGACGGGTTTAGAGCCAAGCTCTAATCCATTAATTAAATCTGAAAAGAGATTAATTCGCTTTTTTAACATCAAACCTAAATGGTAAGATGATGTATATCCAAGATCAAAGCACAAAGTATTTCCACCCTGCCCTTCAATATTTTTCAATAACATTTCAAAACGAGAGTTATCATTATCCATGAATAAAAAATTATTCCTCATCTCTTTTTCAATAGTCATACTTTCAATTTTTACCGTTTATATTGGCTATTTAGTATTTAATAAAACAACTGGGGGGCCTGCCGCAGATATTGATTTTGTTTTGGTGCCAAGCCGCCCTGATGAATGCAAAACATGCCAAATCGTTGTCCTTCGAAATGGATTTGTCAGCATCACGTCACAAACACACAACGCTCCCACAACCGCAACGGGCTTGAAAATTAGTAACCTAACACCCTCACCAGACGGTGCTGGCCATAGTAATTTTGATCTAATTGCGCCCGGTGGAAAGCCTAGCCTAAAGTTTTTTGGATCACGGCTTAAAACTCAGCTCGATGCGAGCGGGATGATTGATGCTGGATATGCACCACCAGCTGACGGTTTTGGCTATGTACTGGTAACTCAGCAATCAGATCTAAACGGAATGTCAGGTGAAATTCCAATTACATGGGTGAAAATGAAATTGGAAAATTAAACTTACTTTTTAGGCGATGCTAAACTGGCCACCTTTGAAATCATCGCCAAACCTTCGTAAATTTTCTTCAATTCAGCTGAAGCCTCTTCCAGAGCCGCTTCAGCATCAAAGTGAGTATTAATAATCGCCCAATTCAGTGCCCGCACCTTACTGAGATAATCAACGTTAGTCCTTTCGCCAATTGATTTCCACATTGAAATGTATGCTTCAGAGTCTTCTTCAGCCACCCTTGTTGATACCCACTCACTGACTGTGCCCATCTCTTCAGGTTGCATCGAATCAACAATAGGAAAATGCTTCGCACTACCATTTTTCTCAATTAGAACTGAACATGATGTTCCGGACTCATCAACTGCGGCTATCGTCCTCATTCTTTCTATAGGAGAGAAATTGATTTGAATGATTGAACCTGGTGTTAAATTAACAACTGTCAAAGGTTGATCCATTGTATTTATCGCTCGATTTAAAATTAAAAATAAGACAGCAATTTCGGTTAATTAGCCAATTTCTCAATACACACCAATAACTCAGAAAGATGCTCACTTGTTTCGGTCAATACAGTATTAGGTTTTTTACAACAGTCTTCTCGATTGTTTGAATCAATATTTTGTTTTAAGTATGGATCAATCGTTGCAACCCAATCACTTATAATTTCAAACGCATTTCTAAGTCGCGACTTATCATCCAAAGAAAATCGTCTATGCCTCTCTGGGTATGAAAGAACTTGCTGGCAATTATTTAACATCCTAAGTGAAATGTCATTCTTTGGTATCACATCTTTATGAATTTCTATATCTTTTACCAATCCCGCATTTGCAGATTGATTCAGTATAAATAAAAATATCAAAAACTGTATATTGGTAGATCTAGCCATTTGAAGAAATTTGTTTTTTAAATAATCCGCAAAGACCCGGTACAAAAATCAAAAAACCAATGACTAAAGACATAACAGCATAAGGAACCATCATCGGACTTCTATCATAAAACAGAGATCCGATTGATAATGACATTATTGAGAATCCCACAAATGTGGCGATAACACACCAAACTTTAAATAAAACCCGTATAAATCGAACAAAACCATTCATTCTCATCTCCAATGGATGTTGCTTAGTTATTCTCTAATTCGAATCGAATACAAAAAGTAAAAGATATTTATAACTTAAGCAGCAGGCACACCGTTTTTATCTTTTGAATTTTTATTGCACATCCCACAACGCCAGTACAATCCATATTGACCTTTTTTTTGAGTCATATCGCTACTGTTCTGGCAATGCGGGCAAGGAATCTCTTTTTTAATACTGGGAGGAGGAATATATGGAACTCCATTCTTGTCCTTTGCACTTATATTACATTCCTTGCAGCGCCAATAAAACCCAAACTTACCTTCTAAACGCACAAAGGCCATTTTTCCACATGCCAAGCATTCGTGGTCTTTAGATGGCTCTGACTGTTTAAAAGAAAGAATTGGTTTTCCATTGTCGTAACCAAAGCTATTATTACAAGAGCTGCAACTAAAGAAAAATCCATCACTACCTCGCCTACGCTGAACAGTCATTTTGTTGCAAGACGAAATTGGACAAGGGAAGCTTTCATATTTAATTGGAGCGGGCCGCCCACCAGCATCATCGTTCATATGCCCTTCTTTGCATGACCAATAATAACGCAATGTTTCCTTATTTCGCCCTCTTATTAAGTGATTTTTTTGACCAGCAAGAACACACTTCGAACACACATGCCTCTCGACTTTAATGTCGCCAACATCAAAATGTTTCAATACTTTATTTAATTGATTGTCAATTTCAACAACTAAATCGATATACCTGCACCTGCCATTCGCTATCTCATCAAACTTTTCTTCCGTATTCGCTGTAAATTCATAGTCAATAAAATTAATCTTAGAATTCACCAAAGCAGCAACTAAGACTTGCCCATCCTCTGATGTGGTTAAATACTTACCTTCCTCATAAATATAACCACGACGTAAAATATTTTTTAAAATGCTGGCATAGGTGGCTGGCCGACCGATTCCTCTATGCTCTAATTCCTGAACTAAACTACCCAATGTAAATCTCTTGGCAGCATGGGTTTTATGCACCCCAACATTACTACCAATACTTTTAATCTTGCTTCCAGCTTCCAAATCTTTTGGAACCGGGTTGTTTAATTCTAACTTTGCCGAATCATCAATATCATCAGCATCAATCGTTACATCTTCACTTTGGAATGATTTCCAACCTGCAAACTCTAACAACGAACCTTTGCTTTTAAAATTGAGTGTCATATCGCTATGGGGGTGCCGGGCACTGAGGTTCACCACTACGCCAGAATATACGGCGTCCACCATTTGTGACGTAATTGAGCGGTTCTTAATTAATAAATAAACCGCTTTTTCCTCTTCACTTAATAAGCTAATATCACGATCCCATGACGCCGGACTAATAGCTTCATGCCCTTCTTGAGCTCCTTTCCTATTTGCAAACTCACGCCTTGTCTTAACCAATAATTCTTTTTTTGGTATCCCATTGGCCCCGGCTGATTGTAATAACCGGTCGAAAGTATCTTGTGATAAATTGGCATTATCTGTTCGATGATATGTAATATACCCATCTTTTGAAGTACATCCTTCAAATAGCCTCTGGGCAATCTCCATGGCTTCATCAGGTCGCATTCCAAGTTGAACGGTTGCTGCCTGCTGAAATGAGGATGTCGTGAATGCTCCTGCAGGCGAAATATGGTGCTGAGTGAGCTTTGTATCGAGTACAGTAAATTCATTAATTTGAGAGATTATTCGTGCTTGCTCTTTGTCCATCCATAATTCAGACCCTTCGGGTAATAAATTACTGAAATTCCAACTACTTTCCCACTCTCCACTAGATGCCGTTGAAAACCTGTGCGTTACAGAAAAGTGTTCACGTGCTTTATGAGACTTAATTTGGCGAACTCTCTCATCAACAAGTCGAACTGCGACGGACTGAACACGGCCTGCAGATAAATGCCTTCCGACTGCATTATTTAAAACAGGCGTTGTTAAATATCCAACCCGACGATCAATAACACGTCGAGCTTCTTGTGCGAAAACTAAATTCCAATCAATTTGTCGAGGTTCTGAAATGGCTTTCAGAATAACGCTTTGAACAATAGAATTGAAAGTTACCCGTTGATAAGGCACTTTCTTCCCAACTATCTTTTCGACTTCTTCTAAAATATGGGCGCTAATTGCCTCCCCTTCCCGGTCCGGGTCTGTGGCAAGCCATAGATTGAACCCATTCAATACGAACTGGGCAATCTCTCTGATTGCTCGCTCACCCTTATCAGATAGGACATATTTAGGCTTATAGTCCGGGGGTTCTACTCCCATTTCTTTGTCGGGTAAATTTCTGATATGCCCAGAACTGGCAATTACTTTCCAGCGCTTATTATCGAGCATCTCGGCAATATGATTACCCTTAGTTGCTGACTCTACGACTAAAAGATCCATTGCCTTCCCTTATTTTTAAAAAAGTTACTGAATACATTTCAGCGCGTATTACTGGTTGGTGTTGCATTTGAAATTGGTGCTTTAATGATGAAGCGAAAACGTACAATTAAGGCATTCAAAGCATTTGACATATTAGGCTGACCAACAGATATGCCATAGTATTTTAAAAAGGCCGCATTTTCATCAGTTAATTCAAGCTGTTCATTACGAACCTTGCTTCTGGCAGAATAAAATCCGCGATTACATGCCAACCGCTTAATATCATCTATTCGACAAGATGGAGCATCAATTGATTTAAGGAAATTAACTATTGCAACCTGCGAAATTGTTGCACCTTGAAATCTTTTCAATTTATTGGCAAATTTTAAAATTTCAGCCTCTGACTCCAAAAATTTAATGCCAACAGTAATCTTTGCTCTCCTTCGATTATTCGCAATTGGTCGAATAAGGTGGTCCAGAACTGAAAAAGAAACCTCTGCACCATCACGATCTTTCATCGGAATTGGCGAGTATTGAGATGTCATGTTTTCATTTTCAATAATGATGTAAATGCCATCGCTATTTCGTCGAACAACATTCGCATCAATACAATTGATGACAAACCAAAAGTCTGTGGCCGTTAATACAGCACCAAGCTCTTCCTTAACTTTGTTCGCAACAAACTCAAATGAACTTTTTAAGGGCGTACCTTTTTTCCGATCCTCCACGTAAAAAATACCGTCCAGCATATGGCGGAGAATCGATAGCAAATAATCCATGTTTTCAGTGCAGGTAAAACCACGGTGCCGTTGTCGTAAAGTGATCTCAAGGAGCCGCAGTAGTTCTTCGTCAGATTTGCTTCGTAGCGATTGTATATGTTTCATAATACCAGTGCGCCCTGCGCAAAAATTTTTAATTAACGTCATTAGACCATTTTTTGCGACAGCAAACACTTATATGCAAGATGAATGTCAATAAAAAGTTGCCTTTACGCAACACTTTCTTCTCTTATACCTACAAAATCCACCATATTTAGCTATTTTAGTGGTAAGAAAGTTTGTAAACATCTGGAAAGAAAACACATCCAGAACGAATGTTCTATAACATTAATTTCAAACACTTAAATTGTCCCGAGTGAGATCACTAGTAATTTTTAACGCTTCTTTACTACTGGGGCGAACAAAAATAAGCCATTTATTCGAAACTACAGGATAAGAATTTAATGACTACAGCCATAACAAGGAATTATGGATCTGCAGGTGCTTCACGCACTCTTCCAGGCGAAAAAACGCCTGGCCGCCCGCATACGCTGCAAGCAGCCGAAGATGGTACTCATGAAAAAACAGTTCTTATAAACATCAAAATTTCCCCGGAGGATCGAAGTGATTTCGAAAATGCCTGTGCTAAATTTAACGTAGGTGTTTCCGTTGGTCTGCGCACTTTGATTGAAGCGTTAAGAGCTGGACATATTGAGATCAATAACAAGTCAGATCGAAATTTTTTCGAACGCCCTTCTTTCACAAAATCTGGCTTTATATTAGTACCTGCATATTTAACGCAAAATGATGCCCTTTGGTTTGATCAAAAATATAAAAATGTCAGAAAAGATGACAAATCGGTGCCATGTAATATAAAGGCCAATATTGCCCGGCACTTGATGCATGAGTTTTCCAGGTCAAACTACCCTCATATAACGTTGCAGGCTCGCCAGACATTTCAAGGCGACTAAAATGCCATTACCTTTAGAATCATTCATGAAGGTACTTCAGAGGAACTTCATTGAACGCAAAAAAAACCGCTCATGAACAGTGTTCGTGGGCGGTTTTTTTATGTCTCATCTGAATGTCAAAGACAAGCTGAATTTCGGAGCTATCTACTTTCGAGTGATGCTCGTAGCACTACTTTTTTTAAAATTTATATAAAGAAATATAATAAATAAACTGGACATAGCAAGAAGGCCAGCAGCCACCTGAAGCCGAATCACGACATCTTCACTCCAGCCTCTTGAAGTCCATATTATTGCAGCCGAAAAAAATGGTGGAAATTGGCTAACAAATAGGAGGCGAATAATCCATTCTTTCACAGTGCTAATGCCATATATTGAGCTGAGAAAGTTATTATTTCTTGATGAATTCAATTTTTCACCATTCATAATATTTATTTTTTTCAGTCCCATATTAACCCTCGCTGGAAAATTGCCCGTTTGCACGAGATCTGAAGCAAATGATCATCAGTATCTGTTGCCATTTGCAATATGAGTCCAAGGATCTGATGTTCATCCTGGGATTTACTTTCACAATTAGCAATTAGTTTAAGCGCTCTATTTAATTTTCGTAAACGATAATTAATACACGTGTTGTAATATAAATTCCATAAAAGCTCTGACAGTATGACATGCATCCAGCCAGCCAATATCAAGGGATACCCAATGTACAATCCCAGTATCGGTAATTGTCAAAGTAGTTGAGATATTTTTACGATTTAAGCTGCCTGTAATTCCTCGCTTTTTTTTGGCTCAATGACCCGATCCGGGTTCAATTGCACTTCATCTTGCCAGCTCCAGTTCCG
>NZ_JAWQUO010000047.1:0-34075 GCF_033446605.1 Iodobacter sp. CM08
GGGGCGCTGCTTGCTGCGCCCTGTTCAGCGAGGGCGCAGCAAGCAGCGCCCCTACGAGTTAACTCGATTCACGTTGATATTCCCAGCCCAACGACAAAAAATGAGCAAGAGACATAATCAGGTAAGTTGATATGGCTTGGGTGAAATGAGTGATTCAAAAAATGTTTTTTGAATGGCTAAAGACATGTGGTTTTTTGGGGAATTGCGCCCTGTTTCTGCCCGATTTGTAATGTAAACCCCGTTTTATTATCTGCTCGTCTCTTTTGTAAGGAGGCGGGCATTTTTATTGTCTTGAGCTAAGTCTGTGGCCTGAATAAATAGCCATTTTAATGATGTATGAATATTGTAAATAAGGTCATCAATGTAGTTTACATCATGTAGTGCGCTGGATTAACTTACGAAAAATCAAATCCAAACCGCTTTGGAAATTGTGGTTGGGTTTGTTTTTATCGCTTTCAAACCGTTTAAAACAAATAAAACAATGGATTGAAAGCGCTTTTGATCAGGCTTGGCAATATGATTTGCTGTTTTGTAGCTATTTATTGATTTACTACAAGGTGGCTTAGTCGTTTGTCTATTCAGGGAAGAGATGAGATGAAGTTCAAATCAGTAAATCAGTTATTTACACCGGCCCAGTTAGCGCTGGCCGTTTGTGGCTTAGGCTTGGCGAGCAGTGCCATGGCGATGCCGGTGGATTTTCATGGCTATGCACGCAGCGGTATTGGCTCTAATGCCACGGGTGGTGGATCGCAATCTTGTTTTCAGCTGGATGGTGCGGGCTCTAAATATCGTCTGGGTAATGAATGTGAGACTTACGCCGAGTTTGCAGTGGGCGGTAATGTGTTTGAGAAAAAAGAGACCGGCACGCGCTTTAGAGTTGAATCGCGCCTCGCTGTTTCTGCCAAGCAATTTCAGGATTGGGAAAGCGATTCAGGTAAATCTGCCGAGTTTGCTTTCCGTGAAATGTATGTCACGGCCGAAGGCGTCGGTTTGGGCGACAGCAAACTCTGGGTAGGTAAGCGTTTTTATGATCGCCAAGACGTGCATATCAATGATTTTTACTTCTGGGATAACTCCGGCCCTGGCGCTGGGATTGAAAACGTAGACGTGGGTTTTGCTAAATTTGCCTACGCATGGCGTCAGAACACAGTTACTACATCGGACACCAGCATTGAAAATCTAGATCGAAAAATTGGCGTATCCGGCCATGATTTCCGTTTGTCTGGCATTAAAGTTAATCCCAATGGCGAGCTAACCATTGGCCTTGATTTGCGCTTTGCCAATAAAGCCGATAAAGACCAAGGTAAGGCCACTAATGGTTTTGGCTTGAATGTGATGCACACCCAAAACGGCGTATTTGGCGGCTTTAATAAAATCGCCCTGCAATACGCTAAGGGCAATATTTCTAGCTTTGCCTCGGGCTACCCCAATGTAAATGCGGATTCGGGCGATAAAGCTTACCGCGTGGTTGAGCAGCTCATGTGGCAGCCAGAAAATAGCCGTTACTCCGGCATGATGGCAGCGATTTGGCAAAAAACAGATCCGGTGGCGGCAGGCAATGGCCAAACTTGGATGTCGTTCGGCGTGCGCCCAACCTATATGTTTACCGATAATCTGGGCGCGGCTATTGAAGTGGGTTACGACCGTGTGAAGCCAGAAGAAGGCGATGCACGTAATCTAGTAAAAACCACGGCAGCATTTTTAGTGCAGCCGGAGAAAGGCTTTTGGAGCCGTCCGCAATTACGCTTTTTTGCTACCTACGCCAAGTGGGATCAAGCCGCGCAAGATGCCGCTGGCTTAAAAGCGGTAAACAACCCGCTATCGGCCAATGGCCCGTTCGGCAATGATAAAAGCGGCTTCACTTTTGGCGCTCAGGCCGAAGTGTGGTGGTAAGTTGGGCTGGCTCAGTCTTAATTGATATTAGACAACCCAAATCTTGAAACACGGAGGCCACAGAGAACACGGAGTTTCACGGAGAAAAGCGTTTATAAATCTGGTTATTTACTTTGAGTTTTTCAATTTAAAAATATAGATTTTTACCGCTGTCTAATATTAGACAAGGCCTACGTGCTCGGTCTCGAAATAACTTCCTGAAATGGCTCACATAGCGTCATTCCCGAGTGCTTTTGTCGGGAATCCAGTGGCTCTGCTGGATCCCAGATAAAACCATTCTGGGATGACGGGTGTGCTGTGGCAGGAAATGAACTAAGAGCTAAGTTGGCCCAAGTTGTTTAGATGATATTCAGGCTGATTTAGCGTGTTTAACCCCTTTGGGCCATGCCCAGAATTTTAAAATGGATTGAGTCATGCTCAAGACAGATCGTGAATGGTGGCGTGGTGCAGTCATCTATCAAGTTTATCCACGCAGCTTTGCTGATGCCAATGCCGATGGCGTGGGTGATTTGCAGGGCTTGCTCGGCAAATTGCCCTATATCGCCGCGCTGGGGGTGGATGCGGTCTGGATTAGCCCATTTTTTAAATCGCCGATGAAAGATTTTGGCTACGATGTCAGCGATTATTGTCAGGTTGATCCGCTATTTGGCACGCTGGCCGATTTTGATGCCGTGCTGGCCAAAGCGCATCAGTTGGGCTTAAAAGTGATGATCGATCAAGTGCTCTCGCATACCTCGGATCAAAATACATGGTTTGCCGATAGCCGCTTAAGCCGCAAGGGCGACAAAGCCGATTGGTATGTGTGGGCCGATGCTAAGGCCGATGGCTCTGCGCCTAATAATTGGCTATCTGTATTTGGAGGCCCCGCCTGGACGTGGGATACCCGCCGTTGCCAATATTATTTGCATAATTTTTTAAGTAGCCAGCCAGATTTAAATTTCCATTGCCCTGCCGTGCAGGATGCCATTTTAGATGCGATTCGTTTCTGGCTGGCGCGTGGCGTGGATGGTTTCCGTTTTGATGCGTGCAATTTCCATTTTCATGACCGCCAGCTGCGTAATAATCCGCCCGCACAAAGTAAAGATACCAAGACGGTTAGCCCGGATAATCCTTACGGCTTTCAGGCGCATGTGCATGATAAATCCCAGCCAGAAAATATCGCTTTCCTAAAACGCGTGCGGCTGTTGTTGGATGAATACGGCGCAATGAGCGTGGGTGAAGTAGGGGATGACGATAGCCTGAAAGTAATGGCGGAATACACCACCGGCGGCGATAAGCTGAATATGGCGTATAGCTTTAATTTGCTGACTAAAGACTTTAGCGCGGCGTATATCCGCAAGCAAATTGAAGACCTAGAAAAGCGCATTGGGGACGGCTGGGGCTGCTGGTCTATTGGCAATCATGATGTGATGCGCGTGCTAAGCCGCTGGGGTAATAACAGCCAGAACCCACGCTTTTCGCGCAGTATGCTGGCGATGCTGCTGTGTTTCAGAGGCTCGGCCTGCCTGTGGCAAGGTGACGAGCTGGGCCTGCCCGAGGCGGATATCCCCTTTGAGCTATTGCAAGATCCTTACGGCATTGCCATGTGGCCAGAGTTTAAAGGCCGCGATGGCTGCCGCACACCGATGCCCTGGCAGCATGATGCCGCCGCTGCGGGCTTTAGCACTGGCGCGCCTTGGTTGCCGGTGCCTGAATCACACCAGCAGCTGGCCGTCAGCACGCAAGAGCATGACCCTGAATCCACCTTAAACTTTTATCGCCATTTTATTAGCTGGCGTAAGACGCAAGCCGTGCTTTGGCAGGGTGATATTCAGTTTATAGATACCCCAGAGGCGCTACTGGCTTTTAGCCGCAGCCTCAATGGTGAGCGCTGGCTGTGCGTGTTTAATTTATCTGAAAGTAGGCAATCGCTGCCGTGTAAAGACAAGCTCACACTGCTGGCCGATGCGGGCCTGAGTGGCGCAAGTATTAAGTCAGGCGTGATTGAGTTTGATCATTGGGGCGCGCTGATTGCCCGTGTCGAGGCGTAAGGTATGGCTACCGTTTCATTAAAAGGCATTAAAAAAGCGTTTTCTTCGGTGTATACCCTGCACGGCATTGATTTAGAAATCAAAGATGGTGAGTTTATTGTGTTTGTTGGCCCATCAGGCTGCGGCAAATCGACCTTGCTGCGCACTATTGCAGGCTTAGAAGACATCACCGATGGCGAAATGTGTATCGATGGCCAGCGCGTGAACGAGCTGCCACCGGTTAAACGCGGTATTTCTATGGTGTTTCAGAGCTATGCGCTGTATCCACATATGGATGTGTTTGAAAACCTCGCCTTTGGCCTGAAGCTGGCAGGCATGAAAAAAGCCGAATACACGCCGCTGGTAGAGCGGGTGGCCAAAGTGTTGCAAATCGAGCCTTTATTACACCGTAAGCCGCGCGATATGTCCGGCGGGCAGCGGCAGCGAGTGGCCATTGGCCGCGCCATTGTGCAAAAGCCCAAGGTGTTTTTGTTTGATGAGCCGCTGTCTAATCTGGATGCCTCGCTGCGGGTGCAGATGCGGATCGAAATTGCCCGTTTGCACCGCGAGTTGGGTAGCACCATGATTTATGTCACCCACGATCAAACCGAAGCAATGACGCTGGCTGATCGCATTGTGGTGCTGCGTGCTGGGCGGGTAGAGCAGGTGGGTACGCCGATTGAGCTGTATTACCAGCCAGATAATCTGTTTGTAGCGGGTTTTATTGGCTCGCCCAAGATGAACACCTTAAGCGCCAAAATTACCGCCATTGCCGAGGGCAGCGTCACGGTTGCATTAGCCGATGGTAGCCAGATAGCGGTCACGGTGGATACCGCAGGCGCAAACATTGGTGACGAAGTCACACTGGGTGTGCGCCCCGAGCATTTAAAAATTGCAGCCGCAGCGGGCAGTAATGCACTGGCTGGTATTACCTTGGCGCTGGAGCAGCTGGGTGAAGCATCGATGTTGTATTTAGAAGTACCCGGTATGCGGGATACCTTTGTGGCCCGGATGCCTGCGCTATTTAGCTCAAAACAGGGTGAGCGCAGCGTGCTGCACTTTAAGCCAGAGCACGGGTTTTTGTTTAAAGCCGATGGCAGCGCAATGCGCCGTCTTCACCCACTGGCCGAATAATCATTTGGCTTTTTTAAAAATTACAGCTTCTTTTCGCCTTCGCACGGTGTGATTGCGGCGGGGGCTTTGCTCGGTTTTTTTGGAGGGTTTATGAATACAACACGCCGTCAATTTGGCAAGTTTGCCGTTTCTTCCATCGCAGCAGCGATTGCGATCTCCTTTGCTGGCCCCGCTTTTGCTGCGGATAAGCTGGTGATTTGGGTGAATGGCGATAAAGGCTATAAGGGTATCGAGCAGGTGGGGGCAGCGTTTACCAAGGCCACTGGGGTAGAGGTGGTGGTGGAGCATCCCGAAGATGCACCGGCTAAATTTCAGCAAGCGGCCGCTGCGGGCAAAGGTCCGGATATCTGGATTTGGCCCCATGATCGCCTTGGTGAATGGATGACGGCAGGCTTACTTAGCCCAATTACGCCATCTAAAAAAACGCAGGCCGAGATTGATCCGCTGGCTTGGAAAGCCTTTACCGTGAATGGTAAACAGTGGGGCTACCCGATTGCGATTGAAGCATTGGCGCTGATTTACAACAAAGACCTCGTGCCGGTGCCGCCTAAGAGCTTTGATGATGTGATGGCATTGGATAAAAAATTGGCCGCGCAGGGCAAAAAAGCCATTCTGTGGGATTACGGCGAGCCTTATTTTAGCTGGCCCTTGCTGGCAGCGGGCGGCGCGTATGCCTTTAAGCCTAAGGCTGATGGTACTTACGATGCTAAAGATGTGGGCGTCAACAATGCCGGTGCGATTGCGGGCTTAGAAACCATTAATAAAATGATTAAAACCGGCGTGATGCCAAAAAGCGCCACTTACGCCGATATGGAAGCCGGTGTGAATCAAGGCAAAATCGCCATGATGATCAATGGCCCTTGGGCTTGGGATAATCTGAAAAAGAGTAAAATTAACTGGGCGGTTGCACCCATCCCTACCATTAACGGCAAGCCGGGCGCGCCATTTGTGGGCGTATTGGGCGCGATGCTAAATCGCTCATCCAAGAATAAAGAGCTGGCGGTGGAGTTTTTAGAAAACCATATGCTGTCCGTGCAAGGCCTTAAAACCATTAATGCCGATGTGCCTTTGGGTGTACCTGCCAATAAAGTGTTCTTTAACGAGCTGAAATCTGATCCGGCGATCAAAGCCTCGATGGAATCCGCCAAAGCGGGCCAGCCTATGCCAAATATCCCAGAGATGGGCCGCTTCTGGGCTTCATTAAAATCAGCATTGCAAAATGTAACCCAAGGCCGCCAAACCCCTAAGCAGGGCTTGGATGCTGCGGCGGCACGGATTAGCAGTAAGTAGGGCAGTTGCAAGACGCTTTCCTTCGCCTTGGTCGCAAGCTAAACCTTGAACCACAGAGGAGGACACAGAGCTCCACAGAGGAAACCTAAGACATGCCTTTGGATTTTCTCTGTGAAACTCTGTGCTCTCTGTGGTTCGAGATTTTGCGCTCTTGGTCGTTAATCCGATGGCATGAAGTGCCTCTTGTGTAGGTGGCTGAAACCCACCAGATTTTGGTATGTAACAGCATCTAGCAAAACGATAGAAAACGGCGGGTATTACTCGCCCTACGATGATTCGATGTTTGAAATATTTAATAGCAAGGGCGTAGCGGGGTTTTGCGCCGAAGGAAAAGATGATGGGCGGATTGAATATGCGCTGGCTGTTGGCTTCGCTAGGTGCGGTGCTGTTTTTGGCGGGTTTGTGGCTGCTATTGGGCGTTTATCAAGCTGGCCATCCGCTCAGTGCCGTGGGTGGATTGGTGGTGATGGCAGCGAGCGCTTGGGTGTTTTTATCGCCCAAAGCTTACGCCTATCGTTATCTCTATCCGGGCGTGGCGGCTGTGCTGGTGTTTATTGTTTTTCCTGCGGTTTATACGGCAGGGATTGGCTTTACCAATTATAGCTCCACCAATTTATTGAGCTTTGATCGCGTAACGGCTTATATGCTGAGCGAAACCACCTCCGCCGATGGTGCAGGTATGGGGTTTTCTTTACATCAATCTGGCGAGCAATATCGGCTTAAATTAAGTGATGATGCAGGGCAGAGCTGGGTTTCCCCGCTGATTAAATTACAAGACAACAAGCCGCAGCAGCTGCAATTACAAGTGATAGGCATAGAGAATCTGCCGGAAAAAGAATCCATTAAAACGGTGATTGCCAAACAAGCCGCCTTAAAAGCGCTGCGCGTCACCTTGCCTAATCAAAGCCAGCTTTGGCGTTTAAGTAGCCTGAGCCAGTTTTCCCCCACCCAGCTGTTATATCAAAAAAATGCCGATGGCAGCCTACGCAATACCCAAGATGGCAGCCTGATTAAGCCTAATTTTAAAACGGGCTTTTACGAAACGGCGGCGGGGGAGCGCTTAACGCCGGGCTTTAAAGTGAATGTGGGTTTAAGTAACTTCACGCGGATTTTTGCCAGTGATGATTTCCAAGGGCCAATGTTTAAAATCTTTGGCTGGACGGTGTTGTTTGCCTTTTTAACCGTGGTGTTTACCTTTGTGGTGGGCATGGCTTTGGCGGTGGTGCTGAATTGGGAAGCGCTGCGTTTTCGTGGGGTGTACCGCACCTTGCTGTTTTTGCCTTACGCCGTGCCGGGGTTTATTTCTATTTTGGTATTTCGTGGCTTATTTAATGAGAGCTTTGGTGAAATCAATATGGTGCTTAATGGCCTGTTTGGTTTGCGGCCCGCTTGGTTTTCCGACCCGTTTAATGCCAAGGCAATGATTTTAATTGTAAACACTTGGCTGGGTTATCCTTACATTATGCTTTTGTGCTCTGGGCTGATTAAATCCATCCCTAGCGATTTATACGAAGCATCGGCCATCAATGGTGCAGGCCCGCTGACTAATCTATTTAAAATTACCCTGCCGCTGATTTTAAAACCCATGATGCCGCTGTTGATTGCTTCTTTTGCGTTTAATTTTAATAACTTTGTGCTGATTAGCTTGCTGACCGATGGCCGCCCAGATTTTATCGATAGCAAAGTGCCAGCAGGCACTACAGATATCTTGGTTTCTTACACCTATCGCTTGGCATTTCAGGATTCGGGGCAGAATTTTGGCCTAGCTGCGGCCATTTCTACGGTGATTTTTGCGCTGGTGGCGGTGTTGTCCTTGATTAACTTAAAGCTAACCCGCGTCAATCAAGAGGAGAAACGATAATGGCGATGGTGCTGGATCGTTCACATAAATGGCGAGTGCTGGGCGCGCATCTTGCGCTGATCGCCTTTTTGCTGCTGATTTTATTTCCGTTTTTTATGATTATTTCTATCTCGCTGCGGCCAGGAAATTTTGCGGCCGGTAGCTTAATCCCAGACACCATTAGCCTAGAGCACTGGAAGCTGGCGCTGGGCTTTAGCTATTTAGATGGCGATGGTGTGCTGGTTAAGCCGCAATTTCCTGTGCTGCTGTGGTTGTTTAACTCGGTGAAGGTGGCGTTTATTAGCGCGGGGGTGATCTTGCTGCTGTCTACCAGCTGCGCCTATGCTTTTGCTCGGCTTAAATTCCGTGGCCGCGTATTTGGCATGAATGCACTGCTGCTCTTACAGATGTTCCCCGCCGTGCTGTCGTTGGTGGCGATTTATGCCATCTTTGATGAAATTGGCAATTATGTGCCGTGGCTGGGGATTGATACTCACGGCAGCTTAGTGCTGGCTTATGCGGGGGGTATTGCCCTGCATATTTGGACGATTAAAGGCTATTTCGACACCATTCCGGTAGAGATTGAAGAAGCCGCCAGAGTGGATGGTGCAACTGCGTTTCAATCCTTCCGCTACGTGCTGTTGCCGATGGCCGTGCCGATTTTATTTGTGGTGTTTTTACTGGCCTTTATCAGCGGCATTATCGAATACCCCGTGGCATCTGTGCTGCTGCACGAGCAAAACAATATGACGCTGGCGGTTGGCTCCAAACTCTATCTTTATACCCAGAATTACTTATGGGGCGATTTTGCCGCCGCCGCTATTTTATCTGGCCTGCCGATCAGCCTGCTTTTTCTCTTTGCTCAACGCTGGATGGTGTCTGGTTTGACTTCGGGTGGGGTAAAAGGGTAGCGGTGGTGCGCGCCAGCTTTTCTTGCTGCGGCTTTGTTGCCAGCTCAACAATGGCACTAAGCTGAGCCCAAGGCGCGCTTGAGGCGGGAAAATCTTTGCTGGCAATCAGCATGTCGGTGCTTATAGATGGCTCTGGGTATGGTTTGGAGTGGATGGGTGAAATAGAGTTACTTCACCCCTCTATTGCTTAGGCTTGGCTTACGGTATTGCCCGATACTTTCATCTGCACCGTTGCTCCGCCTTTGCGGCTGGCAACTTTAATGCTTTCAGTGCGAATTGCCGGTTTCATCTGGCCATCCATATGGCCATTAACAACGCCAAGGATGGTGGCGCTGGCTAAATCAAAGAGCAAATTAAGCTGTGCATTGCCGCCTACATGGATATGGTTAATGCCGCTTGTGCCTGGGGCCGAGCGGCCATCTGCTGTTTTATTAAAAACCATGCGAACAGCTTGGGCCATTTGAGCGTCGCTGCCTTCAATTTCGGCCACCGCTTGCTGATGCACCTGCCCTAAATATTGCTCAATGGGGCGATGCGGACTTCCCCAGGGTGTATCTACTTTTTGGGCTACCCAGCGGATATTGTCTTCGGTGGCGCGATCTGGGTAGGCAGATCGAATGGCCTCTTCAATTTTTGCTCTGATGGTGTTCTGATGAATTGCACGGCTGGATGCGGCATTTCGACGTAGCCATTCCAGATTGGGGTGATCCTTAAATCTATTATATTGAATCGAAGTAAATGCCATATGGGTAGCTCCAGTAGGTATTTCAATTAAATATAGGGGCAAGCAAGAATGTATTGTTATAAAAGCATATTACTGGAGTGTCTGTCAGGTAATTTATTTATTTATTTTGAAAATAAGGAGGGATTGGCCAGGTGATTTAATTGGCATATTTTTAGTTAACTAAAATAGAGTAGCAAAAAAACAACATTATTGAGTGTATTCATATTTATTAGGATATGCCGCCTTGCTATTTTAAAAACTTACAAATTGGATTGAATCACTGTGTAATTTATCTCCTGAAAGGCGAAGCCTGAATTTATAGAGATCTAAAGGGGTAAGGGCTTTAAGTTATTTAAGTGGGCTGATGTTTTTATGCCATATTGTGTAAATTTCTCTCCATTCATCTTTATTATTGCCTAGGCTGGATGCTATAGCCTGATTGGGATTTATTGCATGGATCAGCTTCACTTTTCGCACGCTAAAGCTTGTCAGCTTTTATATCTGCACCATTTGCAAACTCGGCGTGAGGCTTGGCATGCATTTAGTCAATCGGGAATCGCTTGGTTTATGTATCGGCACGATGGCGAAGGGGTGATTCTTAATCCGCAAACCGGTTTGATTTGGCAAGAAATACATACGCCAAGCGCGCTGGATTTAACACGGGCGCATAGCAAGGTGCGCCAGCTAGAATGGGCCGGTCTGGCCAATTGGCGCTTACCTACACGCACGGAGCTGATTGATATTGTCTACGCACCAGGCTTTCCGCTGCGTGAAGAACACAATTGGTTTGATTGTCCGCTCTGGTTACACGATAAGGGCTGCTTGTATCTGGATCAGCCTGATGAATTTATGGGGCCAGATGGCGTTGCCAACATGATTGCGGTGGATGATACGCTTTGCGCTGATTGGCCGAGCAGCTATCCGCAAGGCTTGTTTGAGCTGGGCTGGAGCTGGCTGGGGGCGTGGACCAGTAATGCGCGCTTTCCTAAATCTAGCAAGTTTGATGCGGCGCTTACGGCGTGGAAAAGATGGCGCTCGCTTGCCTCGGCAGAAAACGATGGTTTTCATGCCCTAGATATTAATGCGACAGATTGGCCAGCGTTATTGCGCAAGCTAGATTACATAAGCACCCGCTTGCCTGATATTGATAGCAGTACTTTTTCTGACGCGGCCAAAGGCTTGTGGGAGCTATGGCCCGTACCCAATATGGCCAGTCATAAAAAAATTGCCCTGATCAATGATGGGCTGATCCGCTCGCGTAACCCAGAGCTGGATATTCGCGACGCCAATGTGGCGATTGATTTTGGTACCAGCAGCACCGTGGTGGCGTTTCGGGAAGGGGCGCAAGACCGTTTGCTACGCATTGGCGAAAGCAATTTATGGGAGCAGCCGCAGGCCAGTGATTATGAAAACCCCACGGTGCTAGAAATCATGGATTGGCAGGCGCTGATGGCGGCGTGGACCTCCGAGGTGTACCGCCCCTTGGTAGATTGGCGAGATATTCATTGCGCCCATGAAGCCCGTGATCATCTGCGCGAAAACCATAGCGATCCAAAACGCATCGCCAGTATTTTTAGCCGTATGAAGCAATGGGCACTGGATGATTTTCCTACGCGGATTAGCGATCAAATCCACCAAGAAGAGCGTATTTTGCCGCCTTTTAATCGCTACCCAGCCAAAAAAGTGGAGGATGTCTATGCGGATTTTAATCCAATAGAGCTGTACGCTTGGTTTTTGGGCATGTTTATTAATTGGCGACAACGTGGGATTTTTCTGCGCTATTACATGACTTTTCCGGTAAGTTTTCCGCATAGCACCAAGGAAAATATCTTAAATGCGTTTCGGCATGGCTTGCAGCGCAGCCTGCCAGAGAGCCTGGTGCATGGCCCCTATCTGGCACAATTTAGAGTAGAAGAGCGCGGCTCCGAGCCCGCCGCCTACGCCGCCTGTGCTCTGAAAGCACTGCAATTGTCACCCGTTGCGCATGGAATGGGGCGGGCGTTTGCGGTATTTGATTTTGGTGGAGGCACCACCGATTTTGATTTTGGCTATTACCGCCTGCCGGATGCCAGCGAGCAGGAAGCAGGTTGGGAAGAAGTGATCGAGCACTTTGGCGCATCGGGGGATAGGATGCTAGGCGGTGAGCAATTGCTGGAAAACCTTGCCTACCTTACTTTTCGGCATAATCTGCCGCAGTGTCGTGCGCATAAAATTGCTTTTTTATTGCCGCAGGATGCAGAAGACTTTGCCGGATCGGATATGTTTTTGGAGAAAACCCGCTCTGCGCTGACCAATAGCATTGTACTGATGGGGCGTTTGCGCTCTTTTTGCGAAACGGGCAATTTAGAAGGCTTGGAGCAGGGCGATGTATGCAAAATGCCGCTGCTGGATCGGGATGGGCAAAAAGTAGAGGTGGCGTTTCAGATTCCGCAGCATGCATTACGGGATTATCTACGTAGCCGGATTGAGCGCGGTGCGATTGCTTTTTTTGCCGCCATGCAAGCCGCATTTAAAAGCCACGGCGGCATGCCCAAAGCGGTGGATGTGTTATTAGCGGGCAATGCCTGCCGCTCGCCTTGGGTGCTAGAGTTGTTTGGCTTGGAGGGCTCACTGATTGGCGCGATTATGGCGTTTGAGCAGCTAGAAATCTCCGTTCACCCGCCATTACTGGCCGACCCAAGCAACCCATGGCGGCCTACCGCCAAAACAGGCGTGGCATTGGGGCTGCTGCGGCTATGCCCTGGAGAAACCCTAAAGGTGATTAATCGTTCTTTATTAAAAGACGACGCGCCATTTTTATTCTCTGTAGGCAAGCTTTTGAATGGCGAGTTTGATCCCTGCCTGCCCGCGCATGGCCCTTATGGCCGGTGGCACGAAGTAGGACGGCCACTAGATGGGGTCTTTAATTTGGCCTATACCCATTCCCCCCGTGCTCGCACCGATCAGCGCATGGACAGGAGCGACCCCGATTTACGCTATAAACGTATCGATTTTCCTGAAAGCAGTGAAGGGCAAAAAGTCTACTCCCGCGCGATTGCCCCCAACCTCATCGAAATTTGCCTTGCGCATGATTTAAGCCATGTTGGCGAGCCAGAGCCGGCTAGCCATTTTTTACAGCTTGCCTTGGCTTAGTGGGCTTGAGTGAATGCGCAGTTTGTTTTGTAAGCACGCATTAGCCCGCTCGAATGCGTGGAATAATCAGCCCTTGATCAAGACTAAAAGCCAGTATTCCGCCAATACAATACATCAGTAAATCGCTTGGGCTAAAAGTATTGCCAATGGCAATAGCGAGTACGCTGCCTTTTTGTAGGCCAAGTAAATCCACTAAATGAATATATTGCAGGCCTTCTACAATAAAGCCAATCAAGCACGCTAATACCGCGCTGATTTTTGGCTGGATGCTATTGGCACGCATTAGGGCATAAATCAGCACAATCACCAAGATATCCCCCACGCTGCCACGGATAAACGCATTGCCAACGATGCCTTTGGCAATAGCTATTTCTGTGAATAAAATAAGTAGGGCAATCAAGTAATAGAGCGGGCGGCTGCGCATGAATTTCTCTTGTTTATGCAATAGCGGGAGGCCGCCAGTATTCATGAATGGATTGGGTTTGTCTGCCTTTTAGCGTGGCGGATTGCCTTAAATACGCATATTTGATTCTTGACTATGAATTAAATGTTAATAGCCGGTGCAAGTACGGGCATTTCAGGTGCTTAGACTTTCTCTCTGATGAAAAGCTTGCTATTTGCCAGCCGCAGTTACTGGCTGCTATCTCGTCAACCACGATATAACTGGCGGTGGCGATGAGGTTTAATAACATCTCTAAAGCTTCAAAGGGGCTGGCCCTATAGGGTGGCTCATTATTTATACAAAGCTGTTGTTTTTTGAAGTGTATTTACCTTCGTGGCATGGGTATTTAACTTGTCTATTACTTTTTATAACTAAGATGAGCGCAATTAAGTTTTATTCTGCGGGGTTTGAATATGGCTGTTTTTGCTCATGTAGTGACGTTTATGCAATTTGTACGCGCTGTAAACCCCCGCTATTCACGGTTTCGCACTAGCTCGCTTGCGCCCTTGGTGGCTGTGTTAAATGATCCGGCAGGCACTACCTTACAGGTGGTGGCCGAAATAGCAGGTATAAGGGGCCTACCCGATGCCGTGTATGTTAATAAAGCGAATAAGTATAAAAAAGCCCTGCATTACTTACAGCGAATGTACCCAGTGCCACGGGCCCAATGGGTGCCGCTGTATGCGCAAAGAGCAAGAGCGGTGCGTTATACCCAAGCAGCCATGCCTTTGGCATTTAATCCATTAGGGCCAGGGATGTATAACCAGACCCATCGCATCCACCCAGTGTGCCAGTGGGAAGGGGCGCCCAATCCTTTGAGTGTTGAGGATTTTATTTACACCACGGCAGGGGCTGTAGGCGTGGTGATGATTCATTTAACCAGCACGCCAAATGGTATTTATGAGCGAGTAGATGGAATGCGGGTGGTCGATCATATGAAATCAGTTTTGACGGCTATCGAGTATCGCAATGGGGGCGTTTGTGCCCTGAATATTGGTGCTGCGCCGCTGTGCCCAGATTTACAGGCAGAATTTAATCTTTGCGCCAATATGCTGGTAATTGAGCCTGGGGCTAGGCATATGGGGGGTGTGCATGCGGCGTTTAATACCTTTGTTACGGGCTTTGCCACCATTGTGGTGATGGGCTTTGATGCAGATATTTGTGTACGGGCTAATTTATTTGGTACGGCGGAGCATGTTGCGGGCTCTGCTGTGGGGGCATCGTCTGTGGCGCCTTTAACAACTCAGGCGGATGTGATTACCTCCCGCGCTATGCTGGTGACGGTGGGGCAGGTTAGTGGCGTGGAGTATGGTTTAATTCAGGGGCTTTAGCTGCTTCTGCTAGAGATAAAAGCAGCTAAACGATTTATGCTTATTTTTTAACCTAAAAAAACCACGAAAGATTCGTGGTTTTTTAGGTTTAGTGATGGGTTTAATATTGCATGCCATCTTCGGGTGATGTGTCAGGTGTTTCGTTGGGTGATCCATTTGGCGCTGTATCAGGAGGCGGCATTCTGCGGCTAGGAGCAGATGCTTGATCAGGGTTTGGATATTCTGGGGAGTCGATTCTCATGTCTGAGGCTGGCGGGGTACGTGCATCAGCGTGCATTTCTGAGGTTTTGTTAAACGCGCTGTAATCAGCCCACTTGGAGATATCTGCCCAAGCAGCAGTAGCTGCAAAGCTGGCAATCATGGATGCAATCAATAGATATTTTTTCATAGAGCACTTCCTTCTGAGTAGAAAATCAATCAATGATTTCTCACTGATACTTCATTAATAGCAAGTGCTGTGCCAGTTTAATATTTTCAATGTATTCAATGACTTATGATTTAATGGTGCTCCGCCCTAGAATTGCTTTGTCTGGGCTGCACGACAGAAAAACGTTGTTTTATATAAGCCATTGATTTGTTTGAAAATAATTTGTAGTTAATGAGCGACGATAATCAAAAGGAAATAAAGCACTATTAATAGAGTCGTCACCGTCTTTTATCTATTTACTGAGTTTCACCCATAAAAAAACCACGAACGCATTCGTGGTTTTTTTATGGGCAGTGAAGCGATTAAACAATACGAGCGCTCGCTGGTGCAGAGGCATCCGTTGTTGCATCAGCACGTAGGCTAGATGGTGCAGAGGCATCCGTTGTTGCATCAGCACGTAGGCTAGATGGTGCAGAGGCATCCGTTGTTGCATCGGCACGCAGGCTAGTTGGAACCGAAGCATCGTTGGCGTCAGCACGCAGGCTAGTTGGAACCGAAGCATCGTTGGCGTCAGCACGCAGGCTAGTTGGAACCGAAGCATCGTTGGCATCGGCACGCAGGCTAGTTGGAACTGAAGCATCGTTGGCATCGGCACGTAGGCTTGTTGGAACTGAAGCATCATTTGCATCGGCACGTAAACCAGCTGGCTCAGAAGCATCGGCTGGGGTAGCACGTAAACCAGCAGGCGCAGAAGCGTCTGTTGAATTAGCCCAAACAGCAGTAGCGGCGCAAGTAGCAAATAGGGCGGCGATGAGAAGATTCTTTTTCATGGTGTGTTTCCTTTGGAGGGTAAGTCTAGATTTAACGATTTCTCGTTGGGCTTGACTACCATGTAGCAAACACCGTGCCAGTTCGTTTATTTGTTTATATTCAATAAGTTAGCGTTTTGGTGCTTCAGTATGGGTGTGATGGATGTCGCTAATTAGCGACGTTAATGCGGTGGCTTTTGTAAGTGATTGATTTATATGGATATATATTGTTGCTAAAACACGACGATTTGGCTTGAGGGCAGCGTATCGCTGGTAATTCAAGGCTTTAAGGGTTAATCCACTAGCAAAAAGCCCATCTAAGGCGGGCTTAGTTGGGCTTTAGGAATTCAGCTGCAGCAGGATTTAGAGCCAAACTTTGTTTACGGTGCAAGACCCGCCTTAAAGGCGGCAGGGGCAAGATCGTGTTTTTGTAGGAGGCGATAAAATTCGGTGCGGTTGCGATCGGCAAGGCGGGCGCAATCACTGACATTGCCTCCGGTAAGGCGTAATAAGCGCTCTAGATAATCACGCTCAAAGAGCCGTTTGGCTTCTGCCAGCGGCTGGATGGCGGCAGCGTCGTTAAGCATGGCTTTTTGTACTTGGGCTAGCGTAATCATGGGGCCGGTAGCTAGCACGCAGCATTGCTCAACCAGATTAGATAGCTGGCGAATATTGCCCGGCCAGTTTGCGGTGCTTAAAAAACTAAGCGCATCGGCGGCAAAGTGGCAATCGGTTTTGGCGTAACGCTCTACTACTTGGGCTAAAAAGTGGCGGGCGAGCAGCGGGATATCTTCGCGCCGCTCGATCAGTGCGGGCAGGGCGAGCGACACCACATTCAGTCGGTAAAATAGATCCTCTCTAAACGAGCCATCTTGCAGTAAGGAAGGTAAATCGCGGTGGGTGGCGGAAAGCACCCGCACATTGACGGGGATGGCACGCCCTGCGCCAACGGGGCGAATTTCGCGCTCTTGCAGCACCCGCAGTAATTTAACTTGTAATGGCAAGGGCATATCGCCAATTTCATCTAAAAAAATTGTCCCGCCATCGGCCTCTACAAATAAGCCATTTTGCTTTTGGCTGGCACCCGTAAATGCGCCTTTTTCATGGCCGAATAATTCGCTTTCTAATAAATTATCGGGAATCGCACCGCAATTTACGGCGATAAAAGGCTTGGCCGCGCGTAAGCTGGCGCGGTGAATCGCTTGGGCCAATACCTCTTTACCGGTGCCACTTTCGCCGCGAATCAGCACGCTGGCATCGGTTACCGCCACTAAGCGCGCTTCGGCGAGTAGCTCGTCCATTACGGGGCTGCAGCTGATAAAGCCTGAGCGCCAATCGTCGGCATCGTGCTTTAGCGGATTGGGTGGGCTACTTAATAGCAGCGCTTGGTTTACTTTATCCAGCAGGGCTTTGCCGTCAAAAGGCTTGATTAAGTAAGCAAACATGCCGTGGCTGATAGCCTCAATCGCATCGGGAACAGTGCCGTGAGCCGTCAGCATAATTACCGGTAAGGCAGGGTAGCGGCGGCGGGCTTCTTCAAATAAGGCCATGCCATCCATGCCGGGCAGCTTCCAATCGCTCAGCATTAAATCGGCGCGTTGTACGGCCAGCGCATTTAAGGCTTCTTCGGCGCTCTCTACCGCGATCACTTCAAAGCCTGCGGCAATCAGCCGGATGGAGACGAGCCGCAAGAGATCTGGATCGTCGTCTACCAGTAAGATTTTAGCGCTCATGGTTTTTTACCTCTCGCTAATAGTTCTTTTTCCATTTCTTTTAAAGCATCTAGCTTGGCGGCCAAATCATTGGCGCGCTTTTGCTGCTCTTTGGTGGCGGCGATTTGCTTATCTAGCAAGCCATTTAGCCGTTTTCGCTCGTTTAATTGGCTGGCTAAAATAAGGGCAAAGCTGCGGTTGGCGGAATCCAGATCTTGCGCAAGCAGGGCATCGAGCTGGCCTTGTACGCGGTTGATATCACTATGGTTATTCATCATTTGCTGCGCTAGATTGAGCAAGCGATCGCTAGCGCAGGTGCTGCCAGTATTTGGGGCGCTGAATTGGCTGAGGCCCGCTGCCAAGCTGCATGCAGGAATATCAGGGCTTGGTGTAGTAGGGGGAGCAGCAGCAGGTACAGGTATTGGGGCGGGTGGTGGGAGGCTGACGCAGGCGCTCAACATAAGCGCTGCAAGAGCCAACGGTTTTAGAGTGAATTTCATGGTTTGCCTTGTGCTAACTGCCAGTGCAAGCGAAAGCATGCACCGCTTGGGCAGGGTATAAGTTCAACATCACCTTGCATTAATTGGGCAAAGCTTCTGGCCATGGTAAGGCCAATGCCCGATCCGGCGCTCTCGCCAGCTGGCGCTGCGCCACAGTGAAAGGGCTCAAAAATAGCTTCTGCATCTTGCTTGGCCACGCCTGGGCCTTGGTCTTCAATTTCTAGCCAGCTTTGTGAGTGATCCCGGCCGTAGCGAATCAGTAGCTCACCCTGTGGCGGGCTAAAGCGGATGGCATTCAGTAGCAGGTTGTCGAGGATAATCCCTAGCTTGGCGTGATCCGCATAGCCAAACGGCTCTTGGCCGGATTGCTTAACGCTTAGCGATTTTTTTTCGAGTAATAAGCGCCACTGCTGTAAGCGCTGGACTAAAAACGTTTTAAGTACTAAGGGGCGGATTTCTAGCTCGGCAGAGAGCCAACGCCCTGCATCGTGGGCCAAGAGTGCATCCACACGCTGGCGTAAGGTGTGAACATTGCTTTGCACCATACTACTGATTTCTTTTTGCTGGCTATTTAAGCTACCCAACACTTCTTCTTGTAATAAAGAGGAGGCCTCATGAATCACCGCAAGTGGGGTTTTTAATTCGTGCGATACATGGCGAAAAAACTGCGCTTTTTGCGCCTCTAGCTGTACCAAGCGTAAATCCAGCTCAGCTAACGATTTGGCTAAGCCTTGCAAATCTGCTGGGCCAGCCATATGCCAGCTTTGGCCACGTTGCCCCTGTGCCAGCAGAGTAATCTGCCGCTTAAGCTGCACGATTGGCCAACTAAACAGTACCGCCATCAAGAGCGCCAAGGTAAGCGCGGCAATCGGCGATAGAACTGCTAGTAGATCGGCCTGCTTTTGCTTACGGCCAACCTGCTCTAGCCACTGCTGGCTTTGCTGGGCTAATTGCTGCTCAATTAAGCGCTTCTGCTCTTTTAACTCTTTATCTAGCTGTGAAAAAAGTTGGTTGAGCTGGGGCTTTTTTAAGCGCGGGCCTGGCTGGTTAAGTAGTTGGTGGATGTTTTCGCTACTTTGCACAATTAAAGGGTTTTTGCTCTGCTGCAACACCTCTTGCACCATAAGCAGCTGGACCTTGGCGCTACGAGCGGCATTTAAAAATGTGTCTTCGGGCAAAATTAATAATTGTCGGCTAGCACGCTCTAAATATAAAGCCTGCTCTTGGCTATGCTGTGCTGCATTCGACCAATCTTTGGCTAAAACCTGCTGCTGTTGCGCCTTAATGGTGAGCTCGGCCAAATCATAGCGAAGCTGCACCAAAGCCGCCGAAGGCATCAACGCCACTAAGGCAAAGCCAATCATCAGCAGGGTACGGAAGGAAAAATAGCGCAGCATGGGTCAGCAATAGAGCAAGAAAGAAGGGCTATCCTCCTTGGTAAAGCCCGCCAAATCAAAGTAATAAATTGGCGGGCTTAGTTTGGCAACAATACCCAGCGCAAACTGATCTTGAATTCACCAAGGGACGGGGCTCAGCAATATGCATAAATGTGGTGGCTATTAGCATGGGAGAGCAGCTTATTTCCACATAAAATAAGTCACTAAGGTGGCGAGTGGTTTTGCGTTTTAGGTTGAAAAAAGGGAAAGAGATTATTGATCTAAAAAGAGGCCTTTTACTACCGATTCATCGATGAGCTGCAAGGCCAGTTCCCAAAGCTCGGGGGCGATTTGCTTAATAAACTCTTTTTTTGCAATGACTTGGCTTTTGCTGATTTGGGTTTGCTGCGGATTGCCAATAAATGGTTGAGTATGGGCTGTGAATTATCTAAGGCAGCAGCATAGTTTGCTTCTGCCGTGGTTCTGGTCTCAAATTCATGCCATAGGCAAAGAAACTATTGATTTTGCGTGTCAGGCTATACACCCAATACTTTCTTCTAAAGCGGAATCATCTTCCTCGATGTTAAATTGATTGGACTTTATCGAATGACTTGTGCCGCATTGCCTCGCAATATTGCCTTGATTTTAACTGAGTTCCCTCCCAGCTTTGGTGGGATGCAAACGCATGCCGAATTTTTGGCGAGTGCTTTGCAGGCCGCAGGCTATCGCATTTGTGTTTACACCTATCGCTGTGATGATCCTGCTTTGAGTCATGCTGCGGCAGATTTTGACCGTGATTGTGGCTATCCAGTGCGCCGTGTATTAAGCCGTATTGGTTTTTGGGCTAATTTGGATTTGCTCTCCAAGCGCATTGCGCAAGATCAGGCCGAATTAATCTACGCCTCGAATGTGTATTACGGCGGCTTGGGCGCAATGCTAAAGTTGCCCGTGATTTGCCGCTCGGTTGGCAATGATGTGCAGCGCCCTTGGATTGCGTATCCGTTTCGATTTGCTAGCCGTTGGCTTAGCCATCCTAGCCTAGAAAAATCGCTACATCGTTGGTATCGGCGTTGGAATTCACCGGAGTGGTTGGAGGCGCTGCTAAGGCGGCAACGGCTCAAGCTGATGCAACACAGCGCCTGTGCACATCAACGAATTCTGGCCAATAGCGCATACACCCGTGATTTATTGCAAGCAAGCGGGGTGAAAGCCCAGCGAGTGCAAATTTTAAGTGGTGGCGTCGATAGCCAGCGATTTCAGCCAAACTTAACCCTCAGGTTGAGCACACGTGCCGAATTGGGGCTAAGCGCTGAGGCGCCGATCTTGCTTACTGCCTGCCGTTTGGTAGCGAAGAAAGGCCTTGATTTTTTGCTGGGACAAGTCTTGGCGCTGCGCCAGATTGCGCCCGGATTGCAGTTATTGATCGTTGGCGATGGGCGGGAGCTACGCCGCTGTAAGGCCCAACTTAGCGCATTGGGCTGCGCGAAGGCGGTGATCTTTTTAGGCCGCGTGCCACAGGCAGAGATTCAGCGCTATTACGCGGCGGCAGATTATTTTGTGCTGGCCAGCCGAGTCACCACCCAGCAAATCAGCGGCTTTCAGGACGCCGAAACAATGGGGCGCGTCTTGTGCGAAGCCAACGCTGCTGGTATTCCACTGATCGCCAGCCGCTCGGGTGGAATCCCTAGCGTGGTGCGCCATGAAGATAATGGCTTATTATTTGAAAGTGATAATGCGGCTGATTTTTTGCAGCAATTTCAGCGCATTTACCATGATCCCGTATTACGCCAGCGTCTCATTGAAAGCGGCCTTGCACGCGCCAAACAGGAGTTTGACTGGTCGGTATTGATTCCGGCGCATGAGGCCTGTTTTGCTGAGGTGTTAAGTGCTTCGCAATAAATTGCCAATATTATGCCCATCTTGCTCGGCATTTCCTCGCAGGCGGTAATCCAGTGGTACTACTGGATCGCTGGTAAAACTCCTCAGGGATGATGCTTGGTTAGCCAATCTAGAATGCAAGAAAACTTATGTTGAGAAATAAGCGAGCAAAGAAGTGATGATTTAATTTAATGGCCAATGGTGATTTGCCAGCGTTGTTATTTTTAAGTCATATCTATAGAAAAGCGTTTTTCCTTGAAATGGATTTCATTTCAGTAGCTCTTGATAGTCCTTTGCGCTGATTGTTATTCTTTGGTGTAGCAATCGCTGAACATTACCTTTGCTTTGATCGCTTACAGAAAAATAAAACTTGCTACGCCCGCGTGTCTGGATAGGAATGCTTAAGCTGTTGATAGATACGCCAGCAAAATCCACTTGGCTAGAATCGATAGAAAGCGCGGGCTGGCCCTTTATATAGCTATTGGTGGCAGTAATACTGGAGCGATTACTAATCATAGCGGCCTCTGGATTGCTAATCTGTACATTATCCATCCAGACGCTAGAATCGTTTATTTCTAAATATTTAGCATTGATATTAATGAGCTGCATCTGCTTACAGTCATTTAAAATAATCCTATCGTAATCTCCGCTTAAACGTAGATTATTTGTTTTATTACACAAATGGACGCGGCGGCTATTAAGGGGCACGGTAGTGATTTTAGTAGGGATAGGCGTGGTGAGTATTTGCTGTAATCGTTCAGCAAATTCTTCTGGCCGCTCTACCATCGGCACATGGCCTGTATCAAATAGGGTGAGACGTGTTTCGGGCATGCGCCCAGCCAATAGGTAGGCTGTGCGTAAGGGGGCTACAAGATCGTTTTTCCCCCAAAAAATATCAGTAGGTGTGTAGGTTTGACTGATGGTTTGGTTAAAGTCTTCATCCAGTAAAGACAATGCAGCATTAAAGGTGTGCAAATCTTTAAAAAGTTGCTCTCTTACTGAGGGGATTTTTAATAGGGGAGTGGGGTCGGGCAAAACATCGTCTGCAGTTTCGATAAGGCTAGAGCGCAGCTGATTTACTTTTCGGGTGGCAAAATTAATTAGCATATTGGGTAAATTACTTTCAGCCAGCTCAAAATTGAGTTTGCTGAGGTAATCAAGATAAACCGTTCTTTGCAAAATGCCCGCAGCATCAACCAGCACTAATCGTCTGACTTTGTCAGGATAATCATGGGCATAGCGCAAGCTAATGGCCCCGCCTAAAGAATGGCCGATTAAAATCACCGGCCCATTTGGGGTGTATTGCTCAATCAATGCGTTAATCAGCTGACCATAATGAGCGGGGGATAAGCGCTCTACATTGTTCCCCGATAGGCCAAAGCCAGGTAAATCAAAAGCCAATACATGGTAATCACGGGCGAGCTTTGGGATTTGTGTGAGCCAATCGCGGCTGGCGCGGCTACCCAGCCCGTGCACAAGAACAACGCTTGGCTGCTGTGCTTGCCCCGCTTGTAGCACAAATACTTTGCCATTAAAAAACGGTGAATCTTGCATATGATAGCGCCAATCTGGCGGATATCCCGCTGGGGCTGAAATCTCTGTCGGTTCGCCTGAAAGAAACGCGGTTTCAGCATGTAATGGTTTAATGATTACAAAAACAAATAAAAAGTAGGCTGCGTATTTCAGCATAGGTTTGGCATGATCACTCAGAAATATTGCAGGAATTTATCTAGTGCAGCTAGCAAGCTTAATTGCATCTTTTAATCGATTGCATACATATTCTTATAATGAAATAGCCGCAAAAAAACCGCCTAGCGGCAATGAGAGGCAATCGCCTTTTTCATTCGGCACCGTTTAGATATTCCAAAAAAAGACTGAATACGTCCATGTTCCTATAAAAACAGCAAGCCAAAATGCCTCAATAAATACACGGGATAAGTACTGGTTTTATTCTTAATCTGAGCAGATTAAACGGCAGGCTAGACGCAAATTCTGTCATTTATTGTCAGTAAAATAATAAAGTAATCATGATTTTATAGCAAGCAAAATGGAAGGTAATCCCCCCACAAAACCAGCTCATTTTTAAGTAGAATTTTCTCGCAGTCTTTGAGGAGTTCTAGATGAAAGCCGTAGGCAGTTGATAACGCCAGATTATGGCGATTTTAAAGCAAGCCGAAGCCGGTTCAACCGTCCCCGATTTGTGCCGCGAGCACGGCATGAGCTCTGCCTCTTTTTATAAGTGGCGCGCCAAGTTTGGCGGCATGGACGTCTCGATGATGACGCGCATGAAAGAGCTGGAGGACGAAAACAAGCGTCTTAAAAAGATGTATATCGAAGCCCAGATGCAAGCGGATATCATCAAGGAGGCCATGTCAGAAATCATCTGAAACATCTCAGCGCCGCGAGATGGCTCACTGGGCCGTTGAAACCAAGGCAGTTTCTATTCGTGCGGCTTGCGCCAGCTTTGCAATTAGCACGACTTGTTATCGTTATATTCGTAAGCTAGATGCAGAAAACGCAAAAATTGCGGAACTGCAGATTCAGCTCACTAAAACCCATCGAAGCTGGGGCTTTGGCCTCTGCTTTTTGCATTTGCGCAACGTCAGGAAAAAAACACTGGAACCATAAACGCGTCTACAGGATTTACTGTGATTTAGAGTTACATCTGCGAATTAAGCCTAAAAAACGCTTAGAGCGTGAAACGCCAGCGCCATTAGCGGTGCCAGCGGCAAAAAATGAAACATGGTCGATGGATTTTATGCACGATCAATTAGCAGATGGCCGCAGCATTCGCTTATTTAACGTGATTGATGATTTTAATCGTGAAGGATTAGGGATTGAAGTTGATTTCTCTTTGCCAGCCGAGCGCGTAATACGCAGCCTGAATCAAATCATTGAATGGCGCGGCAAGCCTAAGCGAATCAGATCTGATAATGGCCCTGAATACATTAGTCACATATTAAAGAATTGGGCAGAACAACAATCGATTGAATTGGCCTATATTCAGCTCGGCAATCCACAGAAAAATGCATATATTGAGCGCTATAATCGTACTGTTCGATATGAATGGCTGGCTTGTGATGATTTTGAAAGCCTTGCCGAAGTGCAAGAAACTGCAACGCAATGGCTTTGGACTTACAATAACGAGCGCCCACATATGGGATTGGGCGGCATCACCCCGAAACAAAAACTGGCATTACATGCCTGACCTCTACTTTTAAGTGAGCTTAAGAATGGGGGGATTACCGTCACTTGAAATAAACCGCCCAATCTCAGGATCGTAATAGCGGTGGCGGTTGTAATGCAATCCACTTTCTTCGTCGGCGTATTGGCCTTGGAAACGTAGCTGGTTGTTGATACCTGCTGTTTTAGCCGCTTCACTGATAATGGTTTTTGCGTCACCCCACGCTTTATATTCCGCGCTCCAAGCGATTTCACCGTTTTCGTCGCTCAGTGTTTGTGGCGTGCCGAGGTGGTCTACGTGGTAGTAGGCGGTGTGTTCTTGCTTGCTGTCGTTGGCGGAGACGATTTGTGCCAGCGGTACAAAGCTGTTGGGCTCGAACAGGTAGTGGCGGGTGTGGTCTGCGGTTTTTTCCAAGGCGATGACGTCGCTGTCCCAGATGAATTTCCAAAATCCTTCTATAAACGAACAGGGAGCAATAATATTGCCCCCTGTTCGTTCATTTGTTTTTTAATGCTTCGGTAATCAGTTCTTTAATATGGGCATCATCATAGTATGTATACATTCTATGACCGATGGCTTCCTCTTGGCTAATATCAAATCTAGAATTATCAACTCGCACGGCTTGGAGCTTGCCAGGAGTGCCTGTAACAAAAAATATGTCATTGAATTTTTCAGAGACAACATAATTAGGCGTTTTGTCTATAATCAGCCATTCGCCTTCCGATCGGCATTCAAATAAACCATATGGGTTAAGTATTACGGGGCGAATCAGCCATTTATCTGCATAATTTGGATCAAATATAGGATGGGCAGAGAAATAGTCATAAATTTCCGCAACCATCCCCATATTTAGTTTTGAGATAAGTCTGCCAAAACCATAACGCTGTTCATCATAACGGAAGGCAAATAAATCCCCTGGTACGGGTTTAAATCGCTTTGGCCGTTTGGCCGTTTTTAATACGACTTGCTTAATTTCAAGCTCTTCCATGCCACTGGCAATCTCATCATCTACATTTACTTTAAATGCCAGTGATAAGGCATATTCAAGCTCAAGCAGGGTTGGTTTTCTGCCTAAATCTTCGATGTATTCATGGCTAAATTCTTTTAAAAAATGCCGTATTGAATCCAGCACTGCATCACCAATAACGGCATCCTTTTGATCGGGTATATTCCACCAGCCCATAGCTACACCCTCAGTTAAAATTAAATTTTGTTTGTAATCTAAAACATTCAAAGATAATTTTTTAAATTTTAAATTGCGATTATGTTCTATAACAAGAAAACAGAGAAAAGCATTGTATTTACACGTTTATGCTAATGCAAGACTTCGCTCTGCTGGTATTATTTTATTCTTTACCAACAATAAGAGTTTCTAATTTTTTTCCGCCATAATCATCATTCATTAGGTAAACAGGAGTGGATTTTTCCATGCTTTTTATAAAAGTGAAATTAAAATATATCTCTTCATCTTCACATATTTCGTAATAAATATCCCACTGTCCAGAGGTTAGGCCAATATCTATTGAATTAACCTCACCTGGAGTTACAACTTCAGCTGATGTTTCATGCATAGAAAAAGGAACGCGCATACACCTTTGTGCATTTGAGTCATAAGTGAAAGCATCAGATTTTTTTATAAAAATATTTGCTCCAAAACTTCCTTCTACCAAAGGATCAAATGATATATAAGACGGATGAATGAGCACTCCTTGTTCGATGTTTTTTGATCCCCACTCACATAGCGATTGATCATAGGGAATGCTTCTTATTTGAATTTGATTATGTGATATTAACATGTCAAATGTTTGTTTGTTTTTCATTTGGTCACCATTACTTTAATTTTAGTTCCATCAGGGAGTGATTCTAACGCATGGCCAATACTTGATCCTGCTCCGCGATTATCAGATGGGTCAATGTGCCGTACACTAGCACCTTGTCCTCCTTCTTTGAACATTGCCATTGGCCATTCATCTCGATCTTGTTTAGGTGCAGTTTTAATTCCTTTTAAACTTTTTGCACGATTTTTCTTTGCATTACATCGGTCTATAGTCACTATATCTGAATGACCATTGTTAATTGCATCCTGAATGTGCCCTGCTGTTTCTGGATAGGCACTTCTTGATATTGCTAAGGTGTAATCACAAGTCCCATCTGTTGATTGAGTTAGGGTGCAACCAGCCAACCCCATGGGATCAATCCAATGAACCGGATTCGGCGCATAAGCATGCGTGTTAATCCCGCCCATTAACCCAATCGGATCGCTTGATATAAACCGCCCAATCTCCGGATCGTAATAGCGGTATCGATTGTAATGCAAGCCACTTTCGTCATCGGCGTATTGGCCTTGGAAACGTAGCTGGTTGTTGATACCTGCTGTTTTAGCCGCTTCGCTGATAATGGTTTTTGCTTCGCCCCACGCTTTATATTCCGCGCTCCACGCGATTTCGCCGTTTTCGTCGCTCAATGTTTGCGGTGTGCCGAGGTGATCCACATGGTAGTAGGCGGTGTGGCTGCTTTCGCCTTTTTCTACGATTTGCGCCAGTGGTACAAAGCTATTGGGCTCGAACAGGTAATGGCGGGTTTGGTTTGCGGTTTTTTCTAGGGCGATCACGTCGCCGTCCCAGATGAATGCAGTTTGGCCTTGGGCGTTTTCTTTGCCGATGCGGCGGCCAAAGGCGTCGTAATAGTATTGCGTTACGCCTTGGGCTGTTTGTACTTCACTCAGGCGGTTAAAGCCATCCCAGCTGAGTTGGGTGATCTGTTCGCCGCGTTGTTTCTCGGTGAGATTGCCGCGTGCGTCGTATTTAAAGTGGGTGCCTGCGTATTGCTTCAGCAGGTTATCCAGAATGCGTGGTGTTTGGCTGGGTAGGGTGTTTTCTGCTTTGCCTGCGCTGTCGAGCAGATTGCTAGCGGGGTCAAAGGCAAAGGTTTCCTGATGTTTTGGCGTATTGGCAGCAAGCAGCCTGCCGACTGGATCGTAGCGGTATTGCGTTTCGCCCTTGCGGCTGTCTTTAATGCCCAGTAGTTGCCCCACCGGATCGTATTGATAGCTACGGTTGCTGCTGATTTGGCCGCTGAGCGTTTGCTGCAGCATGCGGCCCATTGGGTCGTATTGGGTATGCGCTTGCAGCTGGTTGGCGAGTTTGCGGCCGGTTTCGCGGTGTAGTTTATCGCGCTCAAAGCTGGTGATTTCTTGCTTATTCCACAGCATGCCGTGCACATGGCCGCTGCCGTAAACCAGCCAATCGGTGCGCTGGCCGTCGGGGCGGATGCTGGCGATGCGGTTGCCCAGCTCGTCGTATTCGTGTTGCCAAATATGGGTTTGGCTTTGGCCAAAGAGCTGGTACTGGTGCTCTTCACGCGTTAAATCGCCCACTTCATCAAAGTTAAACGCCACCTGGCTAAAGCGGTTTTTAGCGATGGCAAGGCGGCCAGCCGGATCGTAGCGGAATGATTCTTTGCTGCTGCCCGTTTTACGCTGCGCCAAGCGGCCGGCGGCATCGTAGTTAAGCTGGGTAAGCTGGCCTGCTTCGTTTACTTCTAAGAGCTGGCCGCAGGCTTCGGCATAGTGGTAGCGGGTGGCTTTGCCATCAAAGCTGTTTTCTTCGGTTAAGCGGCCAACAGGATCGTAGCCAAAGCGATATTGGGCACTGTTTTCATTTTGCAGTGTGGTCAGCCTGCCCAGTTTGTCGTAGCGGTAGGCCAGCTCTTGGCCCATAGCATCAACTCGGGAATGAATCCGGCCTGCTTTATCGTAGCCATAACGAGTGCTGCGGCCTAGCGCATCGGTGTGCGATAGCAAACGGCCTTCGGCATCAAAGTGTAGCTTGGCTTCGGTGCCATCCGCCTGTTTAACAGCCTCCAGCCGGCCATCGCTGCCATAGCGATATTGGGTAAGGTTGCCTGCTGCATCTTGGGTTTCTAACAGGCGACCATTGGCATCGTAATGCCATTCGGTGCAGGAGCCGGAGCAATCGGTAAAGCTGGCCGTTGGGTGGTTTTTTGTTTTTTTCTACCGTTTTTTTAATAAACCACCCTATCTAAAATAGAAATATACTATCTGTAGCTTAATCACACAGTCATCTAACATAGTGATGGTCTTTTTACATCTACAAGGCTAAATTCTGATAACTCTGCCAGTTGATCAAAGTGCTCAATCCCATTTTTTAAAATATCACTGCATTCGGTTTGATAAATGGGGATAACCCATAAAAAATCAGGGTAAAAGGTATGATCATTGTTTATTTTTACAAACTCCTCATGCTCACCGCGTGGCTCATCAATAAGGAATGCCTTTGTTGGCCATTCAAATGGAGATAGTTTTGTTTCATCCGTGACACTAGGATAGGTAAGTGATTCAACTTCGGTTGCTGTATGCGCTGAAATATCTAATAAATAATTAGATACTTTTTCCAATGAGGTGCCGCCAAGGTCAGCAGGAAGGGCAAAAAAATACTCCCTTTTTACTATGGACAGTGTTTTCATGGCCTGAAAATATAGTCCAATTGTTGCAATATGTGCAATATTATTTTTCTCATTAGAGGGGAAGTAATAAACTTCAATTGAAGTGTTATCACTCACCCTATTCGAGATCACTCGACTTTCAGGCATTCCCCAAAACTTCATATAATGTTCAAGAACAAAGCTACGATATATATCAAATTCAAATTTAGCTTCGCTGGATGACCTATAGTCTTTTTTATTCACAACGCCCTCTCATGATAGAAGTTCTGATTTAATCTGGCGAAGCTTGCTTTCGCAAAAATAGGGAGCAATATTATTGCCCCCTGCTTGTTTGTTTTTTTTAATGATTCGGTAAGCAATTCTTTAACTTTGGCATCACAAAATAACTGAATAACTGAGGTCAGAGCAAGCTTAAATCTAATGTTATCAGAGCCAAAGAACATGGATTTAACTTCACTCTGTTCCCAATTATTTTACCCCAGTTATTTATTAAGAACACTTATTATCATGACTGTTAGCCCACCACAAAATCTTGTGGGGGTGGTTTTATCCCTGGAAAAATAAATGCTTTCGAGGCATCCCAATTAACACCTGTGTCAAAAAAAGTAAGCAGCCTATTTATTATTTTATCTTGATCGCCGACCATTCCAATGTATTCATATCGATAAATTACTTCAAGATCACGCTCAATGGTGAGCCCTGGAATAATAATTTTAGGATTGTTAGTATAGTCGTCTGTAAATTCAATTAAGTCTGCCCTATTGGGGCCACTCGCACACAAATGCCTGCTTATTAAGTTTTTTGGCATTGGACGTAAATTAGGACAGACTAACTCTGGGTTTATTTCTCCAAAGAAAATTGATTTAATTTTTTTCTCAGCCACCATTATGCAAAATATTGGATCCTCTTTATTTAGATCAATCCCAGTCCACTCTCCTGTTTTGTTTTTTACATTAAAAAACTGTAGGAAGTGATTGCCTCTAACTTGTGCAATAGTAAAAAATTCGTCATTTATTTTAATGGAGATAATTACTCCATCAGCCCATTTGATTTTACTCTTCATTATCGACAACCCTTGTTTTTTCTATGTTTATCAGCAACATCTAAATATGCATCACGATTTGGCTTATGTTCACCAACTGGATTTTGTTTATTTGAAGTTCCATCTAAACCGCATCGATCTTCAAAGACACGCTGTTCAAGGCCACGTGCCGTATTTTTCCCTTCCTGTCCATTACCAACATAAAAAGGTTGAGCTGCGACATCAAAATGGCCTGTACTTGGATATCGATAACTTAAAACATCATCTGCTGAGTGCCCAAGCCCAGACTTACTTGCGTAGCCAATATAAGATTTCCCATCTTTAACTCCTTCATAAGAAATATGCGTTGCATTCGCTTGATCTCCCATTAACGCCAATGGATCAATCCACCCATTCGGATTCGGTGCATAAGCATGGGTATTTAATTCCCCCAATAAACCAATTGGATCACTGCTAATAAACCGCCCAATCTCTGGGTCGTAATAGCAATAGCGGTTGTAATGCAATCCACTTTCTTCATTCGCATATTTACCTTGAAAATAAACGGGGCTAGGTCTTGCAATACAACAAATAGTTTCCATGGATTGTTGGATTGCAAGACCTGACCCTGATTATTTTAAACCAACCAATAAATACCTAACTATCATGGCTAAAATTTAAAAACTACTGTGCAATATACGCTGACCTAAAGCTACCACACTTAACAAAAAGCAACATCTGCAAGACCATATTCGACTATAGACAACTCGTCAGTATTGATTTTAAATCCTCGGCCATGCTCGGCATCAGATGTAGTATAAAACTCTAAGCCAATTATAAGATTGCTTTCGAATTCCTCTGACAAAATGTACATAGTTATAAGATGCGTATTCATGGCACCATCACTGGCCATCTTACTAAGACAAATTGGATACCAAATTGATGCTTTCTCGATAAAATTATAAATCCGCTCTTTGAAAGTTTCCATTATCACTTCATTATACAAAGCAAGCCCATCAGATATATTCAAAATAACCGGCTTGGATTGAGTGCTAATATTTACAACCGCAAATTTACTTTCATCGAAGTTAATCATTTATCTACCCATCATTTTTATTAATTAAAATAACTAGAATAACTAGGGTCAGAGCAAAATAATAAAATAATAACTAGGGTCAGAGCAAAATTAAATACTACGATACTTAATGCTCTTAAAGCCAAAAAAAGTGGACTTAACTTTGCTCTGACCCCAGTTATTCTATTTTCTCAAATTCATTCCACGAAAAAGAAGAGTCAGAATTATTTCTAAAATCATTTAAAGATAAAAACCATTCATCCTCTGCACTGCTATATAAAGCATCAAAAAAGAACACCACTTAAAAAGACTAATACTTATTTTTTTAATTACTTCAATCTCTCTATTTACTTCCATCTCACATTTTTCATGAGTACATTCAAAAATCCAGTCATGATCATTTAATTTTCCTATTAATTTAGCATGTTTCATAGCTATGCTCTGTTGTTTTTATTAAATTATTTTTCGCTGTAATGTTGTTAATACCAAGCGCAAACCACTTCTTACACCGGCAAGAAAAACAAAGGCTGAGTTTTAATCCACCCTTTGTTTTTTACTGCTTATATGGTTAAAAATTAAGATAAATTATTTAAATAATACACATGACAATTTAATTTATAATTATATTTTTCACGCAACAACAAGAGCATGTTTCATATAGAATAAAATACCCTTTCTGCATTTCATTTTTTACAGATTATAAAGATATAAAATCCCAAATATAGTTGACTAACTCATCATTGCCTAGTGTTAAGTCTATCTTGTTTGTTTTTAAACTGAAATTTTTAGCACTTGATCGTATATCAATCTTCTCATTTTTGTAGTTTGTAATTAACATGGTTCCATTTTCAACACCATCCATATTATTTACTTCCCTCTTAATTATAGGAAAAGCTAATACAACGCCTTTTTTTATGGTACCTCCCCCTGTTTTTGGGTTGCTAAAGGCAACAACAGATTTTGGATTTTTCTCTCGATTCCAATTATAAACGGGAGTGAATTTAGCACATGTATCTAAAAAATCTTTTTCCGTTTCATTCCCAAAAAATTCTGATTTGAAAATAGGTAAGCAAAGAAAAAAATCACTCCTATTTTCGTTAACTATCCCTCTAAGTTGACGATGATATAAGCCACTAGCCATTAAAATAGAGTCAAATTTTTTATCTTTAAATTCAGTATTAATTATAGTAATTGGTTCTTCCAATGGCTCAACATCATTTTTTAGCAATTCGATTGCAAACTCATCATCTTCATGATCAACACAAATAGTTAACTTGTTAATATTTTTATTTGTACATCCAATATTTAGGTAATGAACTATTTTTTCATTCGGCATACGCAAAGTGAATTTTAAAATTCCTTCAACCTCTACTACGTCATCGGGAAAATGCTGTGCTATTAATTTTTTCAAATCCATCATTCCTTTACTCCTAAGGTGTATAAGTTGGACCAGTAACTTGTGTATAGTGAATTCCTGAAGCACTCATCGTTCCGCCGTCACTGCTGTTTGGACTCCTAAGCCTCGGAGCAAGATTATCTGTATTGTTATAAAAATCATTTCGTGTATCTCTTGATGAATTAGATCCCTCTGTATTCCAATGTTCAACAACAGGAGTCTTATGCTCTAGCGTCAGGTTTGGATCCTTTCGATCAACAATATCACCATCAATAGTCCTGACTTTTCCTTTATCAGGGCCACTTGGTACAGTATGCGCGTCATACACCTTGTCTCTAACACCACATCGATATGAAGATGGGTATTCTGTTTTTCTATTTTTCCTACTATTAGTATTGTTTCCACTAAGAATAAATCGGCCTGTTCGTGGATCTCTGTCCAATCCAAACGGATCAATCCACCCTATAGGATTCGGTGCATATTGATGTAAATTGCTGCCGCCCGCTAATTTAATCGGATCACTACTAATAAACCGCCCAATCTCAGGATCGTAATAGCGGTATCGATTGTAATGCAAGCCACTTTCTTCATCGGCGTATTGGCCTTGGAAGCGTAGTGGGTTGCTGATGCCTGCTGTTTTAGCCGCTTCGCTGATAATGGTTTTTGCTTCTCCCCACGCTTTGTACTCCGCGCTCCACGCGATTTCGCCGTTTTCGTCGCTCAGTGTTTGTGGCGTGCCGAGGTGGTCTACGTGGTAGTAGGCGGTGTGTTCTTGCTCGCTGTCGTTGGCGGAGACGATTTGTGCCAGCGGTACAAAGCTGTTGGGCTCGAATAGGTAGTGGCGGGTTTGGTTTGCGGTTTTTTCTAGGGCGATCACGTCGCCGTCCCAGATGAATGCAGTTTGGCCTTGGGCGTTTTCTTTGCCGATGCGGCGGCCAAAGGCGTCGTAATAGTATTGCGTTACGCCTTGGGCTGTTTGTACTTCACTCAGGCGGTTAAAGCCATCCCAGCTGAGTTGGGTGATCTGTTCGCCGCGTTGTTTCTCGGTGAGATTGCCACGTGCGTCGTATTTAAAGTGGGTGCCTGCGTATTGCTTCAGCAGGTTATCCAGAATGCGTGGCATTTGGCTGGGTAGGGTGTTTTCTGCTTTGCCTGCGCTGTCGAGCAGATTGCTGGCGGGGTCAAAGGCAAAGGTTTCCTGATGTTTTGGCGTGTTGGCAGCAAGCAGCCTGCCTACCGGATCGTAGCGGTATTGGGTTTCGCCCTTGCGGCTGTCTTTTATGCCCAGCAGTTGCCCTACCGGATCGTATTGATAGCTACGGTTGCTGCTGATTTGGCCGCTGAGCGTTTGCTGCAGCATGCGGCCCATTGGGTCGTATTGGGTATGCGCTTGCAGCTGGTTGGCGAGTTTGCGGCCGGTTTCGCGGTGTAGTTTATCGCGCTCAAAGCTGGTGATTTCTTGCTTATTCCACAGCATGCCGTGCACATGGCCGCTGCCGTAAATTAGCCAGTCGGTGCGCTGGCCATCGGGGCGGATACTGGCGATGCGGTTGCCCAGTTCATCGTATTCGTGCTGCCAGTTGTATT